>CAZOOS010000134.1:0-7086 GCA_964581475.1 uncultured Hyphomicrobium sp. | reverse complement strand
TCGCCGCCGTACTTGTTGTCGCCGACGATAGGATTGCCGATGAGCGCCATGTGGGCGCGCAGCTGGTGCTGGCGCCCGGTCACCGGCTTGAGCGATACCCAGGCCGCCTTGTGCGCGAGGCGGTCCACCACCGAGTAATGCGTGGTGGCGTGCATGGCCTCCTTCTGCTCGCCCGGCAGCGCCTTGCGCACGCGATCGCCGTCGGGTCCCGCGGCCTTAACCAGGGGCGCCTCCACCTTGCCCTGCGGCGGCTTCGGTACGCCGCGCACGAGCGCCCAATAGGTCTTGGCGGCAGAGCGGGTCTGGAAGATGCGACCGAGCTTGGCGGCGGCATCGCGATGCTTGGCGATCAGTAGTACCCCCGTCGTGTCGCGGTCGAGGCGATGGACGAGACGCGGGCGCTCACCGCCGAAGCGGTCGGCCATACCGGCGAGCATGCCGTCGATGTGCCGCTTGGTGCCGCTGCCGCCCTGCACGGCAAGGCCAAACGGCTTGTTGAGGACGAGGATGTGCTCGTCCTCGAACAGGATCATGCGCTCGATGGCGGTGCGGTCGGCCTTGGAAAGCCCGAGCGGCGGCTTGACGCTCGGCGCCGCGGCCGGCTTTTCGCTGCGCACGATCTTCGGCACGCGGATCTGCGCGCCGGCCTCGAGGCGCTCGTTGCCCTCGGCGCGCCGGCTGTCGACGCGCACCTGGCCGGTACGTAGCAGCTTCTGCAGGTACGAATACCCGACGTCCGGAAAGTGGATACGGAACCACCGGTCGAGCCGCATGTCCGCCTCGGCCGGCTTCACTTTTATGGTCTCGACGCGCTCGTTCATCGGGGGGCTCTAAACAGCAATCCTGCGGGGCTTGCGGCTTGGCCTAAGTTGAGCGGCCATCAAAGTCCAGCATCAGCGTGAAAAACAGGTGTTCGGCCCGTACGGGCACGCCCAGCACAGTCCGCTTGACGCTTGAGCAATGCCCAAATCTGGCCGCCAGCTCGCGTTGCCGGCCTCTCCCTTGCGATACCGGCCTCAGGTCGCCGGCGGCGTCGAGTGGCCGGCGCCGGCGATGACCCAGCCTACCAGCCAGCCGACGAGCAGCCCGGCGGCTATGGTGCCGACGAACACCAGCATGTGCAGGTTCTCTGCGTCGTCGGAGCTTTCGAACGAATTCTGCGCCACCACCCAGTCAGCCACGCTCCCGCCTAGGAACACGGTGGCGAGGGCGGCGACGATGAGGGCGAAGACCATGGCAACGACGTAGCGCATTGCAGAACCCCCGGGGCGCGGCGCGCCGACTACTTCACTTCCCAGAACCAGATTTCGCCGGCATTGGCGTAGTTCGAGTAATACCCCATCCAGGAAAACCACTCGAGCAGCCACTTGGCCGACGACCGGTAGCCGTTCCACACGTCGATGTGGTCGCCGGTGGCGCGGCCGCTGTCGGAGGTGCGTTTCCAGTAGTCCTGGAAATAGATGATGCCGGTGCGCCCGAACAGCTTTGGATAGTAGTGCGCCGCTTCCGTACCGGTGATCTTCTCGACCGTGCCGATGCCGGGGATGTTGGCGTGCGACAGGGCGTTGGCGAGCTGGCTCGCGTTGATGAAATGCATGTCCGAGCGCGGGTGGACGGCACAGGCCGCGCAGCCGCCGATCTGGCCATCGGTGACGCCGGCGCGGCGCAGAGCGATGCCGAGGCGGATGGCGCATTGATTGTGAAAAACCGGAAAGCCCATGGCGACGCGCTGGCCTTCCATATTGGTCAGGTCATGGGGCGCGATGCAGGGGGCGGTCACCGATTCATTGATCGGGTGGCCACGCCAAAGATCGATGAAGCGAACCATGTGTACCCTCGGACCCTCGTCTTTCCCTGACTATAGCGTGAAGCCGTGAACTCGTGAATTCGTGAGATGGCCCGCGATTTCACCATTTCACGAGTCCACGACCTCCCGATTTCCCACCCCGCTTCGTCCTCAACTCGGCCCAGTAAGCCAGCCGCTTGTGGATCTCGCGCTCGAAGCCGCGCTCCGGCGGCGCGTAGTATTGCGGCCGGCTCTCGAGCTCCTCGGGGAAATAGTCCTGGCCGGAAAAGCCCTCTTCGGTGTCATGGTCGTAGGCGTAGCCGGAGCCGTAGCCTTCCGTCTGCATGAGCTTGGTCGGGGCATTGAGGATGTGCTTGGGCGGACTGAGCGAGCCGTACTCCTTGGCGGCGCGCATCGCGGCCTTGTAGGCGACGTAGGCAGCGTTCGATTTGGGGGCGGTGGCGAGATAGATCGTCGCCTGCGCCAGCGCCAGCTCACCCTCGGGGCTGCCGAGGAAGTCGAAGGTGTCCTTGGCAGCGAGCGCCTGCACGAGGGCTTGCGGATCGGCAAGGCCGATGTCCTCGATGGCCATGCGCACGAGGCGGCGCGCCAGGAACAGGCGGTCCTCGCCCCCGTCGAGCATGCGCGCCAGCCAGTAGAGGGCGGCGTCAGGGTCCGAGCCACGTACCGACTTATGCAGCGCGCTGATCAGGTTGTAGTGCCCTTCGCGCGATTTGTCGTAGAGGGGGGCGCGCTTTTGCACGAGCGTGCTGAGGGCGGCGCGGTTCAGCGGCGCTTGCCCGGGCGCGACGGCGGCGAAGACCTCATCGGCAAGGTTGATCGCGGCGCGCCCGTCACCGTCGGCCATGCCGATCAGGGCTTCGCGCGCATCCTTGTCGAGTGGCAGCGCCCGCTTCTCCTCCTTCTCGGCGCGGAGCAGCAGGTCCTCGATCGCCTCCTCGCCGAGACGATTGAAGACGAGCACGGAGGCACGCGAGAGCACGGCGCCGTTGAGCTCGAAGGAGGGGTTCTCCGTCGTCGCGCCGACGAGGGTGATCGTGCCGTCCTCCATGTGCGGCAGGAAACTGTCCTGTTGGGCACGATTGAAGCGGTGGATCTCGTCGATGAACAGCAGCGTGCCGCGCCCCTGCTCGCGCCGGGCCTTGGCGCGGTCGAAGGCTTTGCGCAGGTCCTGCACGCCGGAGAAGATGGCCGAGAGCTGCTCGAACTCGAGCTGCGTTTCGTGGGCGAGGAGACGGGCCACCGTCGTCTTGCCCGATCCCGGCGGCCCCCACAGGATGAGGCTCGGCAGCCGGCCGCTCTTGAGCATGCGCGTCAGCGTGCCTGTGGGGCCGACGAGCTGCTCCTGGCCGACGACCTCTGCAAGCTTCGTCGGCCGCAGGCGGTCGGCGAGCGGGCGCGGAGCCCCCTTCTCAAGTCCTGCGGCTTCGAACAGCGTCGCCACTAGTGTCCCGATTCCGAAATTCGCCTGTGTTCGCAGGCAATGTAGCGAGCGAACTTCGGAATCAAAAGGGACACTAGAGTTATTGCCTTGCCAGTGTGATTCAGATCGAGACCTTTGCTCGATGCCGCGCTGCTAGCGTGGGCGAATTTCTCGATCATCGCACTAGCGTTCATCCCGACAATTGCAGCTTCATCAGGCGTCCGGCGCGCTTGATGGTGACGCTCCACATCCGCTGGGGGGTGCGGGTCAACTGATCGAGCGAGATGACGTCGGTGATCTTGTCGTTGTTGATCTGAACGATGATGTCGCCGGGCTGGAAATCGAGGCGCGAGGCGACCCCTCCCGAGCGCACGGCAACGATGACGACACCATCCGTCTCGTCGAGATTGAGCTCGTCGGCGACGCTGGGCAGGATGTTGGAGACGCGCGCCCCGTCGAACGGATGGTTGCCGGACAAATTTCGCACGTCGTCCTTGCCGGGCTTCGGGGCCGGCAGCAGCGGCACTTCGACTGTCCGGCGCTTGCCGTCGCGGATCAGCTCGATGCGGCTGTTGTTGCCGACGCCGCGCGTCGTCAGCCGGTAGATGACCGAGTGGGAATCGCCGACCTCGAAGCCGTCGACGCGGACGATGACATCCCCGAGCTGCATGCCGGCCTTCGCCGCCGGTCCATTACTGGTTAGCCGCACCACGACGGCGCCGGAGACGCGATCGAGCTTGAGCTGCGTCGCCATCTCGCGCGTCACCGTCTCGAGCTGGCCGCCGAGCCATGGCCGCTCGATCTTGCGCCCGGCGACGGCATTGTCGGCGAACAGGCGCACCAGATTGGACGGGATGGCAAAGCCAATGCCCACCGAGCCACCCGACTGGGAGAAGATCATCGTATTGATGCCGGCGAGCCTGCCGTTCATGTCGACCAGCGCGCCACCGGAGTTGCCGGGATTGATCGCGGCGTCGGTCTGCAGGAACACCTGCGTCTCCGCTTGCGCCATCTCGGTGCGCGCCAGGGCAGAGATGATCCCGCTGGTTACGGTCTGGCCGACGCCGAAAGGGTTGCCGATGGCGAGCACCACGTCGCCGACCTCTAGCTTGTCGCTGTCGGCGAACTGCAGGAACGGAAAATCGTTGCCGCCCTTTTCGATCTTCAACACGGCGAGGTCGGTGCGCTCGTCCTGAGCGACGATGCGCGCGTCGAACTCGCGCTTGTCGGACAGCGCCACGCGGATCTGCGTGTCGGTGCCACCCTTGACCACGTGCGTGTTGGTGACGATGACGCCATCGGCGCTGATGATCACCCCGGAGCCCAGCGAGGATTGGATGCGCTCCTGCGGCAGCCCGAAGCCGCCGCGACCGCCGAAGAAACGCTGGAAGAACGGATCGTTGGCAAAGGGCGAAACCTGGGTGCGCACGCGCGAGCGGACGTAGACGTTCACCACCGCCGGCGTCGCCATCTTCACGATGGGCGAATAGGAGTACTGCAGCGCCTCGCGCGTCGGCGGGATCTGGCGCTCCTGCGCAACGGCGGCGGCGGTGGCCGCGCACAGCGTCAGCAGCGTGGCGGCGATGCGGATGAAGGGAGAGGACAGCGGCATGCTCATGGTTCGGATTGCAGTCCCTGGACTAAGCGCGCGGGCAGCCACCCATCTCCACGGCCGGCACCCGTAGACCTAGCATAGCGCGCGCCATCATGGCGCTCCCGTGGCAAACCGCCGGGATGACCGGCCAGCGACTATGCCGCGGCGGCGCAGCCTAAATGACCTGCAGGACCCGTAAACTGGTAGCAGCCGAGCGGACGGCCTCCTGCGGGGAGCGGAACGTCTGCCCCAACGTCGCGTGCGCCTTGGCGTTGGTCACCGGGCGTGGAAATCCGAGGTCGGCCAGCACGGCTTTGAGGCGGTGATCGACGAGTGCCAAGGCGCGCACCGCCAAGTCCGGCAGTTCGCCCCGAGGCACCTTCTTGGCTAGGTCGGGCAGCGCCTGCTTGAGCAGCTGGCCAATTTCGAAGAGGCGCAGGAAGCCGTTGGCGGATAGATACCGCTGCCCCGCTGCGTCGGGGTGGGTCATCGCCAGCACGTGCGTCTGAGCGACGTCGCGGACATCGCTGACCGGAAAGCCGATCTTGGGAGCGGCGGGATAGGCGCCGGTGCCCATCAGGCGAAGCACCTCATGCGAGGTCGACAAATCGGCATCCGGCGCCGGGCCGAGCACGAAAGCCGGATTGACGACGGTGAGCTCTGGCGCGCCGGGCGTGTTGGTCACAAAATCCCAGGCAGCCCGCTCGGCCAGCGTCTTGGAGACGACGTAGGCGGTGACATCCGGCCGATCGGGGTTGCTCCAATCGGTCTCATCGAACACATGGCCCGGCTGCGCCTCCGGCCAAGGCAGCGTGATGGCGACGACCGAGGACGTGAGCACCACGCGCTTCACGCCGGCCTTGCTGGCGGCCTTGAGAACGCGCACGGCTCCCTCGCGAGCCGGGCGAATGACCTCGTCCGCCTCCTTCGGGTTCTTGATCGGAAAGGGCGAGGCGACGTGCAGCACATACGTGCAGCCCGCGACGGCCTGGTCCCATCCCTCATCCTTCAGAAGATCAGCGGGGAAGAACTTGACCGCGTTCGCCGTGGCGCCGGCATTGCCGATGGCGCGCCGCGTCTCTTCTTGGCGTGTGAGGTCGCGCAGGGTCGCTTGCACGGCGTACCCCTGCCGCAGCAGCTCGGCGATGCAGTGCTTGGCGATGAAGCCCGAGGCTCCCGTGACCAGAACCTTCTCGCCTGCCATCGCATCCTCCCATCGACGTCGAGCGCTGCATCGCGGGGCCGGCGAGAACGCGCGCAACCTGCCGCCTGGGCGCCATACGGCGCCCAGCGCTATCGAAGGAATGCTTAGCTGTCAGCTCGCGATTAGGCCAGTGCGGGAAGCACCGACCCTGATCACGATTCCGCTTGGGCTTCGGCGAGAGCTGCCTCGTGCCGCTCGCGGTCTTCCTTGCCCTTGATCGAGGTATCGCGGTCGACGAGCTCGATCACCGCCCGCGGTGCGCTGTCGCCGTAGCGGAAGCCGGCCTTGAGCACGCGCGAGTAGCCACCGGCGCGGTTCTTGTAGCGCGGGCCGAGGGTGTCGAAGAGCTTCTTGACCATGTCCTCGTCACGCAGACGGCTGGCGGCCAGGCGGCGCGAGTTGAGGTCACCACGCTTGGCGAGCGTGATGTACTTGTCGATGACGCGCTTCAAGTCCTTGGCCTTCGGCAAGGTCGTCACAATCTGCTCGTGCTTGATGAGCGCGGCCGCCATGTTGGAAAACATAGCCTGACGGTGGCTACTGTCACGGCTGAAGCGCCGCCCCAATTTCTTGTGTCGCATGTCAGTTCCCTTAGGTTGTTTAACGGGGAGGTTCTATGGCCTCACCTCGCTAGGCTCGTGAAATCGTGGTCCCGGCGTCACGACATGCGTCGCGCGCCGGAATTCGCACGCCGTGTCAGTACTGGTCCTCGAAGCGCTTGGCCAGCTCCTCAATGTTGTCCGGCGGCCAGTTCGGCACTTCCATGCCGAGGTGCAGACCCATCGAGGCGAGGACTTCCTTGATCTCGTTCAGCGACTTGCGCCCGAAGTTCGGCGTGCGCAGCATCTCCGCCTCGGTCTTCTGGATGAGGTCGCCGATGTAGACGATGTTGTCGTTCTTCAGGCAGTTGGCCGAGCGCACCGACAGCTCCAACTCGTCGACCTTCTTGAGCAGCGCGGCGTTGAACGCCAGCTCCGGGTGACGCGTCTCCTCGACGGCCTTTTTCGGCTCCTCGAAGTTGATGAACACGGCGAGCTGGTCCTGCAGGATGCGCGCGG
>CAZOOS010000133.1:0-7092 GCA_964581475.1 uncultured Hyphomicrobium sp. | reverse complement strand
CGATGGTGTCGCTGCCCGACTGCAGCCACAGGCCCTCGATCGTCTCGGCGATGGGAGCGGCCTCGGTCGCGTCATGCGTTTTGGCAAGATGCGTGTAAAGCTCGGCGAGCAGCGCGTCGCGGTCCTGCGGTATGGGGTTGGTGGCTTGTGGCTTCGGCTTCGCCCCCGGGAACACGGCGCCCGGCGGCGCCGGCACAGGGGGGAGGTTGTTGTGGGGTGCGGGTAATTCGCCGGGCTTCCTGCCCTCGGTGCCCGGCGCCTGAGGCGTGGGGGCATCCTGGGCTGAAGACGGCATCGCCGCGGCAACGAGGCTCGCGGCGGCAAAGAGCAGGGCAAAGCGAGGCGTCATTTTGCGCATCCCCAGAACATAGGATGCGCCCAGGAAAGCGTCAAAGCGTGGCGACAGTGCGCCTTAGCCCTGACGCGCCTTGAAGCGCTTCTGCACCTTGTTGATGATGTATACCTTGCCCTTGCGACGGACGAGGCGGTTGGCGCGATGGCGACCGCGCAACGATTTCAACGAGTTCCGAACTTTCATCTCAACACCGATGGCAAATGATGGTGGGCGCGACAGGGATCGAACCTGTGACCCCTACGATGTCAACGTAGTGCTCTACCGCTGAGCTACGCGCCCCAGAGGCGCGGTTCTATTCGGTCGCCCCCGCCGAGGTCAACAGTTGATTGAGATTGCCGGTTTTAGGCGACTTTAGGCCGCCAACAACCGGTCGACCTCGCGCACGAGATCCTTGAGATGAAAGGGCTTGGAGAGAACCCGGGCATCCTTGGGAGCGGCCGTGTCGCTATTGAGGATCACGGCCGCAAAACCGGTGATGAACATGATCTTCAGGTCGGGATCGAGTTCGCTCGCGCGCCGGGCCAGCTCGATACCGTCCATTTTCGGCATGACGATATCGGTGAGCAGCAGGGTGAACGGCTCGGTCTTCAGTCGCTCGAAGGCCTCCTCGCCGTTGGGAAAGGCGATCACGTCGTAGCCCGCCTTTTTCAGCGCCCGCACCAAAAATCCGCGCATCGAATCATCGTCTTCGGCGAGCAGAATGCGGGAGATCGTTACGCTTGATGGCTTTGCGGTCATGGCTACTCTGAGACTATCCGTTCGACGCGTTTGCCGGCGCCGGGCGCCGCTCCGACTGTGGTGCGACTATGGTAAACGGCACGTGAAGCATGTTGCGGCAAGCCGTGGAGAGCTTCGCTTTTCTTGCCGACGAGTTTTCAGCTTACCGTCCCCCGGTGGACATATTGAGACGACGTTGGCACAGTGGGCAAGGGCGATGGAGTGCATTGAGACGCATTGTCCCGGCGGTGCGTTTTTTTAGTGCCCGCCGCAGTCAGGCGAGCCAGATTGAGCCGCCGTCCCGCGTCAGCTCAGGCAACGGCTTCAACGAGAGAGCCATCGCAAAAAGCATGCCCGCGCGCGACATCCCCCCGGTTCCTGCCGAGCTTCTGCCTCCTTACTTCGTGCGCGCGCCCGAGACGCAGACCGCACCGTTCGTGCTGTGCTCACCGCATTCGGGGCGCGTTTACCCTCCGAGCTTCGTCGAGCTGTCGCGGCTGAGCCCGTTGTCCCTACGCAAGTCCGAAGATTGCTTCGTCGACGATCTGTTCGCTCCGGTCGCATCTGCCGGCGCGCCGCTGATCGCCGCGCGCTTTCCGCGCGCCTTCCTCGACGTCAACCGCGAGCCCTACGAGCTCGACCCCGAACTGTTCTTCGAGCCGCTGCCCGATTTCGCCAATACGCAGTCGGTGCGCGTGGCCGGCGGCCTCGGCACCATTGCCCGCATCGTCGCCGACGGCGAGGAGATCTACCGGCACAAGCTGCCGCTCGCCTCGGGCATCGCGCGCGTCGAGCAGCTCTACATCCCGTTTCACGCCGCGTTGTGCGACTTGATCGAAACGACGCGCAGCCGTTTCGGCTACGCCATCCTGATCGACTGCCACTCGATGCCTTCCGCATCGATGGCACCGGCCGGTGGCCCGCGGCCCGACATCGTGCTCGGCGATCGTTTCGGCGCATCGGCCGATTGCAAGATCACGCGCTTTCTCAAAGAGGCCCTGTGCGGTCTTGGCTATGAGGTGCATATGAACCGCCCCTATGCGGGCGGCTACATCACCGAGCATTACGGCCGACCGGCGCGCGACGTGCACGCCGTGCAGATCGAGATAAACCGCGGGCTTTATTTGGATGAGCTGACGCTGCGTCCGACGGCCGGCTTCGAGGAGCTGCGCGGGGACCTGCAAAGTCTGGCAGGCTCGCTGTTCAACGACTTGCCGGCACTGCTCGAGCGTCGGGCAGCGGCCGAATAAGCCGCCGCAGGTCGCCGCGCTTGGTCGCGCGAGGTCACCAAGCTATGCAGAATGGTCATGCTGCAACGCAAAATATTCGCGCAAGCTGTGGAGCAAGCGGCCGCTTAACCGGAGAACTAAAAGGCGGCGCGGCGGCGTTTCTTAGAACCACGCCAGGCAAGAAAAAAGGGCCGTTCGGGTCAACGAACGGCCCAAGTCTAGGGAGGAAACGCCCAAGGAGGGCTACGACATACGGGCCGGGCCCGCATGTCGCATCGCAAAAGGTACTGGTGCAGCGCACCATTTTCAAATGCATTTTTTGCAGAGCTGCCCTGCCGAAAGCAGGGGCTCGGGCAAGTAAGGGCATCTACCATGAAAAAAGGCCGTTCGGAGGACGAACGGCCCAAGTCTAGGGAGGAAACGCCCAAGTGGGCTGACGGTAGCCTGGATCAACCAACGCCACCGCGCTATCGAGGTATGAGCCGGTTCGGCGCATGCATCAACCGATGACAGCCGTTCTCGCTCTCATTGCCGTTAATCTGTCACAGGCGCGCAACACATATTGGCAGAAAGCCACAATAAGCGAAACATGCACGCTGCAATTGACCGACTTATGCCCAAAACGAGCCCGCTTTTACTCGCTCACGTCTTCGCGCCAGCGGATGCAATACTGTGACAGAACAGCACCGCCTGCCTTACGCGGACCTCATCGCGTTCGCCCATGGTCTCGCCGACGCGTCCGGAAAGGTCATCCGGCCGTACTTCCGGCAGCCGCTGGAAGTGAACAACAAGGCCGCGTCCGGCGCCTTCGATCCGGTCACCGAGGCCGACAAAGCCGCCGAGCGCGTTATTGCCGAGGCCGTCGCTGCACGCTGGCCCGAGCACGGGTTCGTCGGCGAGGAGCACGGCACGACGCGCCCCGAGGCCCGGCTACGCTGGGTCGTCGACCCCATCGACGGCACGCGGGCCTTCATCATGGGCTGGCCGATGTGGGGCACCCTCATCGGCCTCCTCGACGGCGCCACGCCTGTGCTCGGCATGATGGACCAGCCGTTCACGCGCGAGCGTTACTGGTCCGCCGGAGAGGCTTCCTTTATGCGGGTGGGAGACGCGGCACCGCGGCCCATCAAGACCCGCGCGTGCCCCAAGCTCTCCGATGCGATCATGTCGACAACGCATCCGGATCTATTCGCGGACGGCGCCGAAACGGGGAGGTTCGCTCGGCTGAAGTCGCAGGTGTGCATGACCCGCTACGGCGGCGACTGCTACGGCTATTGCCTTCTGGCGGCTGGATTTACCGACCTCGTGGTCGAGGCTGGCCTGAAGCCGTACGACATCGTCGCCCTCATCCCGATCATCGAGAATGCCGGCGGGCGCGTCACTACCTGGGAGGGCAAGCCGGCGACACACGGCGGGCGCATCGTGGCGGCCGGCGACCCGCGCCTGCACGAGCAGGCGGTGAAAGTCCTATCTGGCTGAGCGGCGCGTCAGGCGACCTTCACGTCAACACCGAGGTACGCGTCGAAGGCGGCCCAGAAGCGGGTGCGCACGGCGTCGTTCTCCTGCAGGATCTCGTGCTGCGACCCCGGCATCAGGATGCAGGAGGAGACCTTGGCGCGCACGGCGAAGTCCTCGACGGCGCGCGTGGACACGACCGTGTCGTTGGCCGCCGCGAACATCAGCAACGGAACGTTGATGCGCGCCGGAAAGTCGGGCGCGCCAAGCTGCCGGCAGGCGCGCAGGGCAGCCCGCAACCAGCCCACGGTGGGCGAGCCGATGCCGAGGGCCGGCGCCAGATCCAGCACCGCCTTGGTGCGCAGCCAGCGTTCATAGTCCGAGGTCAGCGAGTTGCCTTCGAATTTGCTGGTCGATGTCAGTTCGTCGGATCCGCCGATGATGTAGGCGGTCGACATGCCGAGGAGCGAGGCCGTCTCGGCGTAGAACATGGCCCGCGCGGCGGTCGTGCGGAGGCAGCTCTCCGATATTGCGATCATCGGCGCCGACAGCACGATGCGCTCGAACCACAGGCCGGGCATCGTCGCGTTGCGCAAGAGAATGTTGCCGCCCATGGAATGCCCAAGCCCGATGAACGGCGGCGGGCAGTCCGGCAGCACGATATCCTTCATGAAGCGGATGAGGTCGCGGTCATACTCCCAGAACCCGCGCACGTGGCCCTTGCGCGGGTTCGACAGCATGCGTTGCGAGCCGCCCTGGCCACGCCAGTCCATGGTGGCGACGGCAAAGCCGCGGCGACGCAGATCGGCGATAACCTCGAAGTATTTTTCGATGAATTCGGCGCGACCGCCGAACAGGCACGCGGTGCCGCGGCGCGGCATGCGCGTCGCATCCCAGCGCGCGTAGCGAAGCTCGGCTCCGTCGTACCCCCGAAACGCTCCCACGGTTCCGCCGCTCGGAACCGGGTTCTTGGCGAGCGATACTAGCTGCATCGAGCCCTCTCAGCCGTTGGCCGACTCTTCGCCGCCATCATACAGACGGCGAAGAGCGGCGCCACGGCATGGCTGAAGGCTGTTAGCTTTGCTCAGTAGTACGGACGCGCCGCCCAGTAGCGCGGCGGGCCATCGGCGAAACGACCGTACCGGCGCCCGAAGATCGGCTTGGCGTCGACCACCTCCCCGGTGCAGCGGTCGATGGTCAGGTCGAACAGCCGCCCGGAAGGACGCCGCGCCTTGACGAGCACCACCCCATCGCGGGGCTCGATGGCGTGGAAACCGCGCCAGCCGGCGGCGCGCAGCCGGTCGCGGGCAACCTCGCGCGGAACGCAGCGGTCGCGACCGGCATAGGCCGGCGGCGGATATGGGGGCTCGAAATCGTCGGGCACGTCGGCGTAGCGGTCCGGCGGGGGCGGGCCCTCGCCATAACCGTCATAGGGCGGCTCGTAGAGGTCGGCGGCAGCGGCGGGAAGCGCAAACACGGCAAGTGACACGGCAAGCGCAGATGCCGCGGCAAGACGGACGTACGCTGGCATTGGGGACTCCTCGTAACCGGGGTTGTGGCTACTTCCAAAGCCCGGCGAGGATGATGGTTCCAACATGAACCGCTCCTGAAGGCCCGATCATTTACCGTTGCAGCGGAGCAACTTGGGAGGCCGGTTGGTGCGAGCGGGACGGGGCTTGAACGCCATCGGCGGGCGCCTAGATAAAGCCTGCGCACGCCCCTTGCGGGGTGCGCAATCCAAGACCGCCTGGCCGATCCGGCAGGCGCGCCACATGTCGCTCAATCATGGAGGATATGTTTATGCGACAGTTCGATTTTGCTCCCCTCTACCGCTCGACGGTCGGCTTCGACCGTCTCGCCCAGTTGATGGACAGCGTCGGCGGCGTCGATGCGGATGGATACCCGCCTTACAACATCGAGCGCCTCGGCGATAACGAGTACCGCATCACCATGGCGGTCGCCGGTTTCGCCAAGGACGAGTTCAAGATCGAAGTGAAAGAGGCGACGCTTGTCGTCTCCGGCGACAAGAAGCCCGAGGACAAGCAGCGGGTCTTCCTGCATCGCGGCATCGCAGCGCGCAGCTTCGAGCGCCGCTTCCAGCTCGCCGATCACGTCGAGGTCAAGGGCGCCGACTTCAACGACGGGCTGCTGCACATCGACCTCGTGCGCAACCTGCCTGAGCGCATGAAGCCGCGGACGATTGCCATCGGTTCGGCCGCGCCCAAGCAGATCGAGGCGACCGCGTAAGCGTCCAGCGCTACGCCGTAAACACGGGGCGGTCGCCGTAGCAACGGCGGCCGCTTTTCGTTGTCCGGCGCGGGCCGGGAAAACCGGTGTGCTGAACGCTTGTGCACGCAGCGGAAATCTGCGAAGCTCGGCTGAAAGGTCAGTACTCCTGTCCTTTATGATCGGGGGCCGGGGACGCGGAATGGGGCGCACCCTGGCCGAAGCCATGAGCGGCGGGAGCGAGCGAGGTGTTCGTCCAATTGCGGCCAGTTGGCCAGCCGGCAAGTGGGCTGGCGCATCCAAGCCGCACCGCGGCAGCAAGTGCCGCCAAACCGCTCCGCTTCGTTCTGACGTTCTTGACTAACGCCACCTGAGGTCGGTCTATCGGGCTCTCGTGGCTCCGCCGACCCGTCCGATTTGAGCACAAGCACGCTGCAGCGTCCCGCACCGAGGTCGCAGTATGACGAAGAGCCAAGACATGAGCGAAGCCGATACGTGGGAAGGCTTCGAGGCACCCGGGGCCCAAGGGCTTTACGACCCGGCGCACGAGCACGACTCGTGCGGCGTCGGCTTCATCGCCGACCTGAAGGGCCGCAAGTCGCATCAGATCGTTTCGGACGCGCTGAAGATCCTCGCCAACCTGGAGCACCGCGGCGCCGTGGGCGCCGACCCCCTGGCCGGCGACGGCGCCGGCGTGCTCGTTCAGATTCCGCACGACTTCCTCAAGGACGAGTGCAAGCAGCTCGGCTTCAACCTGCCGCCACCCGGCCGCTACGCCGTCGGCCACATCTTCATGCCCCGCGACGAGCGACTGCGCGCCCATTGCGAGCGCGTGTGGACGCGCATCGTCAAGGAAGAGGGTTTGGAGCTGCTCGGCTGGCGCTCGGTGCCGACCGATAATTCCTCGCTATCGGAGATGGTGAAGGGCACCGAGCCGGTGCACCGGCAGGTGTTCATCGGCCGGCCGTCGACTATCCTCGATCAGGATGACTTCGAGCGGGGCCTTTTCCTGACGCGCAAGATCGTCTCCAACTCGATCCAGGAAGCCTACAAGCACCGCGACATCGGCCACTACACCGTGTCGCTGTCGAGCCGCACGCTCGTCTACAA
>CAZOOS010000132.1:0-7116 GCA_964581475.1 uncultured Hyphomicrobium sp. | reverse complement strand
AGCGCCATCTATGACGCCGCCGACACCGTCGTCGCCCAGCGCATCTCGCAGGTGCCGGGCGTGGCGCAGGTCGAGGTCAGCGGCGCCGAGCAGCCGGCGGTGCGCGTGCGCGTCAACCCGACGCTGCTCGCCTCCATGGGTCTGAGCATGGAGGAAGTGCGCAACGCCATCGCCGCCGCCAACGCCGTGGCCCCCGTCGGGTCCGTGGACGGCGATCGGCAGGCCATCACCATCGATACCAACAAGCAGTTGCGCGACGCCAAGGATTACGGCGCCATCGTCCTCAAAACGAGCAACGGCAACGTGGTGCGGCTGTCGAGCGTCGCCAGCGTCCTGCACGGCACGCGCAATACGCGCTCGGTGGCCATGTTCGACAAGCAGCCCGGCGTGCTGCTGATCATCCGCAAGCAACCGGACGCGAACGTCCTCGACACGGTCGATCAGGTCAAAGAGCTGATCCCCAACCTGCAACGGTGGATTCCGGCGGGCATCGACATCCAGGTGCTGACCGACCGCACCGCCACAATCCGCGCCAGCGTGCACGACATGCAGTTTACGCTCTTGCTGTCCATCGCCCTCGTCATGATGGTCGTCTTCGTGTTCCTGCGGCGCATGACGCCGACGCTCGCCGCCGGCATTACCGTGCCGCTGTCGCTCGCCGGCACCTGCGCCGCGATGTGGGCGCTCGGCTTCTCGGTCAACAACCTGACGCTCATGGCCTTCGCCATCGCCGTCGGCTTCGTCGTCGACGACGCCATCGTCATGATCGAGAACGTCTACCGCAACATCGAGGCCGGCATGACGCCGATGCGAGCCTCGCTCGTCGGCGCGCGGCAAATCGGCTTCACTGTCATATCGATCAGCGTGTCCCTGGTGGCCGCGTTCATTCCGGTGCTGTTCATGGGCGGCGTCGCCGGGCGCATGATGCGCGAGTTCTCGGTGACGCTAGTCGTTGCCATCGCCGTCTCGGTCGTTGTCTCGTTGTCGGTCACGCCGATGATCTGCGCCCACTTCCTCACGGCGCAGAAGGACGAAAAGCGCCGACCGTTCGATCGCCTGGTCGAAGGCACGCTCGGCTGGCTGACGTCGGCCTATGCGCGCACGCTGCGCGTCGCGCTGCGCAACCAGGTGGTCACGCTGTTCTCGCTGCTGTGCGTCATCGTCGTGACGGCGCACCTCTACGTGCAAATCCCCAAGGGCCTGTTCCCGGAGGACGATACGGGCCTCATCATGGGATCGACCGAGGCCGCAGCCGATGTCTCTTTCGAGGCGATGCTGAAGCTGCAGATGCAGGCGCTCGACCTCGTACTCGCCGACCCGGCGGTGGCACACGTCGGCTCGTCGATCGGCGGCTCGGGAGGGCCGGGCGGCGGCGGCAACAATCGCGGGCGCATGTTCATCAACCTGAAGCCGCTCGATGAGCGCGGCGCCCTGCCGACCAATCAGGTCATCAACCGCATGCGCGACAGCCTCAAAGGCATCAACGGCCTCGAGGTGCGCATGTTCGCCTCGCGCGACATTCGCGTCGGCGCCCGCCAAGGCAACTCTCAATACCAGTACACGCTGTGGGATCCCGACGTCGACGAGCTCAACGAGTGGGCGCCGAAGGTGCAGGAGCGCATGAAGCAGATCCCCGGCATCGTCGACGTATCGAGCGACCGGCAGGCGGGCGGCTTGCAGCTCGACGTCAAGATCGACCGCGACGCGGCCGCACGGCTCGGCGTGCGCATCGCCGACATCGATGCGGCGCTCAACAACGCCTTCTCGCAGCGGCAGGTGTCGACCATCTACGCCCAGCGCAACCAGTATCGCGTCATCCTCGAGGTCGATCCGCGGCTGCAACGCGACCCTTCCGACCTCAAGAACATCTACGTGCCGAGCATAGGCGGCGGGCCGCAGGTGCCGCTCACGGCGGTGATCCGCGTGACGGAGAATACCGCGCCGCTGGTCGTCAACCATCAGGGGCCGTTCCCGGCGGTGACGCTCAGCTACAATCTGGCGCCGGGCAACACCCTCGACCAAGCGGTGCGCGACATCGAAGCGGCGATGGCCGACATCCACACGCCGGCCGGTTTGCGCGGGGAAATGGCGGGCGATGCGCGTGCCTTCGCGGAGCAGGCTTCGCAGCAGCCGCTGCTCATCCTCGCCGCCCTGCTCGCCGTCTACATCGTGCTCGGCGTCCTCTACGAAAGCCTGGCACACCCGCTGACCATCATCTCAACGTTGCCGTCGGCCGGGCTGGGGGCGCTGCTGGCGCTCTATGTTGCCGGCATGGAGTTGTCGATGACCGCCCTCATCGGCGTCATCCTGCTCATCGGCATCGTCAAGAAGAACGGGATCATGATGGTCGACTTCGCCCTCGACGGGGAGCGCCATCGGGGGCTCAAGCCGGCGGTCGCCATCTACGAGGCGTGCATCGCCCGCTTCCGCCCCATCCTGATGACGACGCTGGCGGCTCTGCTCGGTGCCATTCCGCTGGCCATCGCCGCGGGCCCCGGCTCGGAGATCCGCCGGCCGCTTGGCATCACCATCATCGGCGGCCTCATCGTGTCGCAGATGCTCACGTTGTATACGACGCCGGTCATCTACCTTCTGCTCGACAAGCTGCACCGGCGGCTTGGCGGCGGCGCCGTCGAGATGGAGCCGGATGCGGTGCCCGCGATCGGGGCTTCACCGCAGACGCACTGATCGAGCTCAGTCAGCCGGCAGTACCACGCGGCCGAGCAGCCCCACCTCCAGCCAAAGTTTGAGTATGCCCGCCGCGCGCGCAGGCGCTGTCTCCGCAGAGTCGAACACCGCCATCATCTGACATACCTCGCCGAAATCGGCGCCTCCGACCGTAAGCTGCCACATCATCGCCTCCTCGGCGGAGAGCTCGCGAAACATGGCGGTGGTGCCCTGTCGCCATACCAGAATGCGTGCCACATCAGCTGATATGACAGGCGCCGGCGGCGGCTCGTCGTCCTTCAGCGCCATCCATATGGCCGCCGCGTTGGTCGAGGCTTCGAGGCAGGCGGCCGACGGGTGGGCGACAAAGGCGAGGCCCGCCCAGGCGGCGGGCGGGATGGCGGCGAGGTCGGCCACGCCGAGCACCGGCGCATCGTCCGCATCGAAGGCGTCGTTGAGCGCCCGCTCGAGCGCTGCCAGTTCGCCGAGCAAGCGCTTCTGCGCATAGGGCTCCGTCGTGCGCAGGAACTCAGGCAGGCCGCGCGAGAACCACCGGGCGTTGGGATGGTGCGAGGGATGGGCGGCGATATAATGCCTCGCCATGGCGCGGAAGTCCGGCTCACCCAGATAGCGCCGCAAGTGCTCATGATCGTTGCCGACGACATCGATGAGCCGCAGCACGTAGCTGTCGCGGTAGACCTGCAGGAGATTGGCTTTCGTCTCGCGCGCGCCGTCGGTGAGATTTTCGAGGATGGCGTCGTTGCCCTCGAGAATGGCGCGTTGAAAGCGGTCCTGAAAGTCTTTGAGCTTCAATGCCACCTCCGGAAGCAGTCGGCGCTCAAGCGGCAGGCTTCGCCACATCCGAGCGCGACGATGGCCCGAGCACAGCATCGGCGAGGGCCCGGGCGTGATCGAGTTCTTCGATGAGCTCCGGGAGCGGGGGGATGTGGTCGTCGCGTTCGATCATGGTCGATACCGGTCCGAAGCGGCGCAGCGCCGCCTGGTAAAGGTCCCACACCTCGGTGCGCACGGGATGATCGTGCGTGTCGACGACGTAGTTCACCATGTCGCTGTGGCCGGCGAGATGGAACTGGATGACGCGATCGGCGGGAATGCCGTTGAGGAACGCAAACGCGTCATAGCCGTGGTTGAACGCGCTCACGTAGACGTTGTTGACGTCAAACAGCAACCAGCAGCCGGTGCGCCGCGTCAGCTCGGAGATGAACTCCCACTCCGCCATTTCGGAGCGGTCGAATTGCACGTAGGTCGATACGTTCTCCAGGCACAGCGCGCGGCCGATGCGCTCCTGAACGTGGTGCACGCGCGCCACGACGTGATCGAGCGCTTCGCGCGTGTACGGGATGGGCAGCAGATCGTGCAGGTTCACGCCGTGCACGCCCGTCCAGCACAGGTGGTCGGAAATCCATTTGGGCTGCACGCGTTTGGAAAGCGCCACGAGACCATCGAGATAGTCTTCATCGAACGGCGCGGTGGAGGCGATCGATAGCGACACGCCGTGCATGACGACGGGATAGCGCGCCGCGATGCGGTCGAGGATGGCGAGCGGCTGGCCGCCGGGCACCATGAAGTTCTCGGAGATGACCTCGAACCAGTCGACCCGCGGGTCGCCGTCGAGGATGTCGGTATAGTGCTGCGTGCGCAGGCCAAGGCCGAAACCCAAATATGGCGGTTTGCCGGCCGATGCTTGGGCCGGATCGCCTGCCGTCGCCGACGCTGAACTTTGTGCCGTACGAATGCCCATGGCGATCCAGCCCCTTATTGCTTGCGCGCCGGTCCTAGCTCTTCATCGGCTCGAACTTGGCGCCCTCGATCTTCTCGCACTCTTCCTTCGTCGTCTCGGTGAAGCCCTTACCCTTGCAGGCGTTCTGGCCCCCGCAGGCATTCGCCTCGGTCTTGCAGGCGCTCTGGCCCTTGCAGGCGTTGGCCCCCATGCAGTGCCCCTTTTCGCCGGCCGCCATCTGCATCGGCGCGCTCAATGCGGTTCCGGCGATCAGCAGGGCAGCGGCCGCGGCAGCGATAGCGGCACCTGAGTTAATATCGATCTTCATGATGGTTCTCCCAAATATGGCGAGGAAGTTGCAGTCTACTTGGTAAAAGCGGTCGGATACGAGGCACGAGCATAGTCCCACGATGCGCTTCGTTGCCCGAGCCGCTTCTGCCTGATACGGAAGACCACCCTCAGGCGTTTCAAGGCCCTTCACGATTCATTGTTTGGGGAGCCGCCTTCGTGCCTGCCCTGAAGCAACCGGCCCCGTGTAACGACCGGGCCTCCAATGGCGAACAGCTTACGAGGAGCTTCGTGGCTCAAGCGCAGCGTGAGGAGGAATGGGCAGCCTGGATGCGGGCAGCCATCGACGGTGACGAGGCGGCGTATCGCAGGCTGCTCGAGTCGCTCTCACACGGCCTGCGTGCGGCAGTGCGCCGGGGTTTTGCGCAAGCCGGAGCTTCGCTGAGCGATGTCGAGGACGTTGTGCAGGAAACCCTGCTGGCGCTGCATCTGAAGCGCAACACTTGGGATCCGTCGCAGCCGCTCGGGCCTTGGGTACGTGCTATCGCCCGTCACAAACTTATCGATGCGCTGCGCCGGCGCGGACGGCGGATACAGGTGCCGATCGAAAGCGTACTCGAGACGCTGGCCGCGGAGGAAAATAGCAGCGGCGTCGACCGGCAAGATGCCGAGCGGCTCGTCAACGGGCTGCACGGCCGCCAACTGGAGGTCGTGCGTGCCATCAGCCTCGAAGGCCAGTCGATCCGCGACGTGGCCCAGCGGCTGCAGATGAAGGAAGTCGCGGTGCGCGTAGCTTTGCATCGTGGTCTCAAGGCGCTCGCCGCCTTGCACAAGAAAGACGACGAATGAAGACATACGATCTCATTACTGCCATCTCGGCCGACGCCAAGTCGACCCGACCGCCCATCACCTCCGTGGTGTGGCTTGCGGCAGGCGCCGGCGTCATTGCCGCGGCGATGCTCTTCTTTCTGATCTTGCAGCCGCGACCCAATATCGCCGAAGCAATTACGGAGCCGAGCTTTCTCTACAAGTGGGTGTTGACCCTGACGCTGCTCGCATCGGCGCTGGTGCTGGTGATGCAGCTTGCGCGGCCACAACCGCTTTCCCGCAACGGCCTGCTGCTTTTGCTGGCTCCTGTCGGAGTGCTTGCCCTCGGCGTTGCCTATGAGCTGTTGACGCTGCCGTCGTCCGACTGGATGCCGACGCTGATCGGAAACAGCGCCACCGCCTGCATGACGTATATTCCGATCCTGTCGGCGCTGCCGTTGGCGGCGCTGCTTCTGGCTTTGCGCCAGGGGGCCCCTTCCCGACCGACGCTGACGGGTGCCGTAGCGGGCCTGGCGGCCACAGGCATCGGCGCGACGCTCTACGCCTCGCATTGCACCAATGACAGCCCGCTGTTCATGGCCGCCTGGTATGCCGCCGGCGCGGCGATTATGGCGGTTGCCGGCGCCCTGCTGGGTGCCCGCCTGCTTCGCTGGTAACGCTGCAAAGGTTCACGATTGAGCCTCCCCGACGGTGCCGCTAGGCTCATGTCCGCAGTGGAAGCGGACAGGTCGAGGAACGTCATGACGCGAGCAGAGCTTGAAACCGTATGGGCGCCCCGCCTTCTGGGCGTGCTGCGCATCGTTGCCGCCATCCTTTTCATCGAGCACGGCACCCAGAAGCTGTTCGGCTTTCCGCCGCCGTCGCGGCCGCAGCCCGAGATGTTCCAGCTCACCTGGTTTGCCGGCATCCTTGAAACCTTCGGCGGTTTGCTGCTGCTGATCGGACTGTGCACGCGCCCTGTGGCCTTCGTCCTCAGCGGCCTCATGGCCTTCGCCTACTGGATCGCGCACGCGCCCCAGAGCCCGTTTCCGGCTCTGAACGGCGGCGATGGGGCAATCCTCTTCTGCTTCATATTCCTTTATTTGGTCGCGGCCGGCCCGGGCGCCTTTAGCCTCGACGGCACGCGCGAAGGGCGGTGAAGGATCGAAATAGAACGGGCAGGTTGCAGAGCCTATGTGGGGCCAGTGCAGGCTGCCCGCGGACCGATTGTTACCGGCGCTCACGCAATCGCCGAAGGGCGGTAGGCGGCCGATTTACCTTCGGCGACTAGTGTGGCCGGACGCGCGACGGAATGTTTGGTTAATGTCCGTTGATGGGCGAAGCGCGGGGTCTGAGAGCGTAGATGCGTCCGAGTTACGTCGTCCTGATCCTCGTCGCGGCCGCCGCAGCGGGCTTGGCTGTGCTCGGCCCGTTGCGCGGACGCAGTGTCGAATCGGGATTTGAGGATGCACGCGGCGCCGTCACATCGCTCTTTGCTCGTCTGGCCGGTGGCGTGGAAAAGACCGACGGCACCGCGGCCCGCCGCCCGCCGGAAATCACCGTCAGCCAGCCCATAACCCGCAAAGTCATCGAATGGGATGAGTTCACCGGCC
>CAZOOS010000131.1:0-7138 GCA_964581475.1 uncultured Hyphomicrobium sp. | reverse complement strand
CGCAACGTCGAGCTTTTCATGATGTTCGACCCCGACCACAGCCTCGATGAGCGCGTGCTGGCCGAGCAGTTTCGCTATTGAGTCCGCTTGTCGGGAATGGCGACGTCCACCTTGGCCTGCCAGGCCATCTCCGTCGTGTCGGCCGCAGCGCTGCCGGCACGTTGCGGACCTCGGGGCTTCAAGTCGAGGCCGATGGCGATGAGACGCGGCGGCTCGCGCAGCGCGCCGGAAAGGCGCTTGTAGAATTGCGCGACCGTGACGGTGTCTTTGCTCTCTTTCGGCAGCGCTGCCGCACTGCCTATGAGCGTGGGAAAGCGCCCCTCTAACGCTGCATCCGGCGCCTCATCCACGGTTTGGATGATCTCGATGGCTGTCGACGCCCCGAAGATGTGCGCGATGTAAAGATCACCGGCGGTCGGCGTCCTATGCAGCTCCGTGCGCATGGCGGCTGCGTTGCGGACGGCGGCGCGATAGGCAACGCGCGCGGCGAAATCATCGTCGGCGCGCGCCGCAAGTACGCGCGGCCGGTCGGCCGGAGCGGGAAGGTAGTAGCGACCGCCGCTGGTGACGAAAACGCGGGCGCCGATCGTCTCCGCCACCTCGGCGTTCTCGTGCAGCGCGCGCAGCCAGCCACGCTCGCCGAAATTGAAGGATCCCTCGAGCGGCTCTACGAGTGGGGTGGTGGCGGCCGCCGGTGCAGCGACCTCGCGCACGTTCCGCGGCGGCTCAGTGGCGGCCGTCGAGACCGCGAGCGACAACAGCATGGCAAGCTGCGCAGGAACTTCGAATAGCGAACTCAAGCGCGTCACTCCGCAATGAGGAGTCGCCGCAGGGGGCTACGCCCAATCCAAGGGGCGTCACGCTAAGATTACGGAAAGAATGGTGAAGATAGCGTTAAGAGACGCCCGGCAGCGGCACAGGCCGCTAAATTAAATCCCTCCGCCCAGCTATCCGCGCCAACGGCTGACAATCTCGGCCAGCGCCGGGCGCTCGCGCTCGTCCGGGCGCTCCATCGGCGTACCGATGTAGATGAAGCCGGCGATGCGTTCATTGCCGGCAAGGTGCAGCGCCGCGCCCACCGCTTGGTTGTAGGCGATCCATTCGGTGATCCACGAGGTTCCGTATCCGAGCGCGTTGGCTGCAAGGCAGAGGTTGAGGCACGCGGCACCGGCCGAGAGGACTTGTTCCCACTCGGGGGCGCTTCGATGCGCCGTCACCCGCGACACCACGGCAATGACCATCGGCGCGCGCATGAGCCGCGTTCGCTCGGTCTCCAGCCGCACATGCGAAGGCGGCTCCTTCTCGGCGGCAATGCAGGCATTGGCGACGACCTCCCCGAGCCGCGCGCGCGCCTCCCCCTCCAGCACGATGAACCGCCAAGGTGCCAGCTTCTTGTGATCGGGCACCCGCGAGGCGATCGTCAGGATCGTATCGAGCTCTACCGGAGTCGGCCCTGGCTCGACGAGCCGGTCCGGCTTCACCGAGCGGCGGGCAGAGAGAAAGGCGATGATGGGATTTTCCATAGGCCGCACTCCTAGCGCCCTGCACAGCCCGCTTTCAAGTGCCAATCGGGCGCATACCAGCGGCGTTAAGCAGCGATGATTGTGGCGCCGGACCCCGATACCGCGGCGCCCCGGGATGGGCTATCTTCCCCCCGAATCCACGCCACGGTTGAGCGCGGACCGACGACAAGGAGCCCTATGCTTCGCCCATCGAACCTGCTCGCCGCGAGTTTCGCCGCTCTTGCGCTGCTATTGGCCACCGCGGAGGCGCGCGCGCAGGATGCGGCGCCAACAGCCGTCATCGTCGTCGACGGCTCCGGCTCGATGTGGGGCAACCTCGGCCCTGACAAGCGGCCCAAGATCGAGATGGTGCGCGAGGCGTTGCGCGCGCTGCTTCCGAATCTGCGGACCGACGCGCGGGTGGGCCTCGCCTCGTTCGGGCATCGCCGGCGCGGCAACTGCGGCGACGCCGAGGTGATCGTGCCGCCGGAGGCTGACAGCACCGTTCGCATGTCAATTCCCGTCGAGAAAATGAACGCCATGGGTAAGGCGCCGGTCGCGCTTGCCTTGCGCGAATCCGCCAACGCCATCGCCGGCGTCTCTCCGGCGAGTATCGTGCTGATCGCCGATGACCTCGATAACTGCGGGCAGGATGTCTGCGCGATGGTTGGCGACCTGCATGCGTCCAACCCGGGGCTCGTCGTACACACCGTCGCGCTCGGCTTTGACAAACCGAAACTCGATCAGATTAGCTGCATCGCGCAACAGACGGGCGGCAAACTGTGGGACGCGCAGGACGCCACCGGGTTTGACTCCGCGCTCGAACAAGCGATCAACCTAGCCAACCTGCAGAACGCACCGAACGCTACTGCGCCGCAGACGGCTCAAGGCGAAGCCGCTTCCGACAAGCCTGCGCCGGGCGCGCCGCCGGGTCTCTATCTTTCCGCCGGCCTCGGCGAACAGAGCGCGACGCTCGACAGTCCCGTGCATTGGCGTATCAGCAGGGCCGGCGCCGATGGAGCGCTTATCCGCGACACGCGCGCGGCGGCGCTGTTTGAGAAGCTGGAACCAGGCACCTACGACGTCGAGGCGCAGCTCGGGCTGGCCAAGGCGCGGCAGAGCGTCGAGATCGCCGCCGACACGGCCATGCAGCTCCGCATCAACCTCAATGGCGGCGTGCTGAAGATGCAGGCGCGGCCGACGAACAGCGCGCCTCCACTCCCATCGCCTATATTCACAGTCACACCCGCCAGCGCCGATGCGGCCGCAACCACCGCGCCGCTGTGGGTCGGACGCGATACCAATCCCGAGATCGTGCTGCCTTCCGGCGACTACAACGTCACGGCGCAGAACGGCATCGCCCGCCAGCAGAGCAAGCTGACGATCGCGGCGGCAACCGGCACCAGCTTCAATTCGATGCTCGCATCCGGGTCGCTCGAGCTCAGCGCCACGCGCGCCGCCGCCGCCGACCAGGGAGAACCCGTGACCGAAGGCGTGACCTTCATCCTGTCGCAGGACGATCCGGACGCAGCCAACGGACGCCGCGAGGTGGCACGTTCGGCGGCTGCCGCGCCGACCTTCATGCTGCCCGCCGGCACGTATTACGTGTCCGTGCGCACACCGAGCGCTGAGGTGCGCGAGCAGATTGCCATCGGTGCCGGTGACGTCGTCAAGCGCACCGTGCCGCTGTCGCTTGCGCACGTCAAGCTCGCTGCCACCCTCGGCGGCAAGCCGGCAGCGGACAGCACCCCCGTCACCTTCCGCGTCATTCGACTCGATGGGGAGTCGCGCGAAATAGTGCGCACCATCGCGAAGGCGCCCGAATTCGATCTCTCTGCCGGTCGCTACCGGCTCGAAGCGGCGCTCGCCGCCAGCAACGTCATAGCGGCAACGGAGATCGCGCTGGCGGCTGGCCAGGTGCAAGACATAACCCTGCCGCTCGAGGCCGGCAGCGTCACGCTCAAACGCGATGCTGGCGGTGCCGCAAACGGCGACGTCTACTGGGAGGTGCAGGACGAGAAGCAGCGTACGGTGCTGCGCTCCAGCCAATCCCAGCCGACCGCCGTACTGGCGCCCGGACGCTACGTCGTCAGCGCCGAGACGTCCGATGAGCCGTTGCGCAGTACCATCGAGATCAAGGCCAACGAGCACCGGGTCTTCGATCTTGCCGGGCCGTGAGCCGACTTTGAACCGGATTGAAAAGGGCAGCCACATTTCCACCAAGCTCCTGCCGCGTGCTTGGTCGCTCACCGTAACCCGCGAGGGATGATGCCGAGGCCGTACACGCAACTGCGCAGGTTAGTCGCGACATGCGGCTTGCTCGCCGTTGTGCTGCTCGTCTTACCTTCGGCCGGCGCGCAGGCGCAGGACAGCGATCCCGCCGCTCCGCAATTGCGCGGCGCCTTCCCGCCGGACACCGGCCGCGATGCGCCCACGCCGCAGCAACCGGGCCCCGTGCTCCCGGCCAACACCACCGTGGTACCGCGGGCCCCGACTGCCGACGCGGGCGCCCCGACCAGTGGTGGGCAGGTCAACCTGGTAGCGCTCCTCACCGTGGACGGCCAGCGCATCGACCAGGGTCTCGTGTGGCGCATCTTTGCTTCCACGCGCGATCCGCGCGCCGAGAGCAAGCTGCTGATGACGAGGCGCGAAGCCAGTCCGACCATCAACCTCGAGCCCGGCGACTACATCGTCAACGCAGCATTCGGGCGCGCGGACATCACACGCAAGATCGTTGTCGCGCCCGGCGTCGCCACGAACGAGAAGTTCGTCCTCAACGCCGGCGGCCTCAAGGTGAAAGTTCTGGTGGACGGCGTAGAGCCGCCCGCCAACACCGTGGCCTACGACATCCTCTCCAGTGAGCGCGATCAGCTCGACAATCGCGTACGCGTGCTCGGCGGCGCCAAGCCGAACGTGATCAATCGGCTCAATGCCGGCATCTACCGCATCATGTCACGCTATGGCGATGCCAATGCCAAAGTCGAGGCGGACGTCACCGTCGAGGCCGGCAAACTCACCGAAGCGACCGTTTCGCATTCGGCGGGGCGCGTGACCTTCAAGCTCGTCAACCGCGTCGGCGGGGAGGCACTGCCCGACACGCAATGGACGGTGCAGACCGCCGACGGTCAGGTTGTCACGACGAGCGTCGGCGCCCTGGCGACGCATATTCTTGCCCCTGGCACCTATTCGGTCACCGCCAAGTCGAGCACAGGCGCCTACAATCGCACCTTCACCGTCGCCAACGGCGAGGTTGCGCAGGTCGAAGTCCTCATGCAGTGAGCCCCGCTCAAGCGGGGATTTGCAGCTAGAAGTCCGTCAGGACCCAGTCTGTCGGACATCCGTTGCGGCGCATCCGCGCCTCGACGGCGTCGTGCTCTTGCGAGAGGCGCAACTCGCGAAACAGCGAGCGGGCGATCTGCCAATGCTCGCACGCGGTCACCGGATCGCCCTTGCTGAGCGCGATGTCGCCCAGCGTCAGCCGCCCCTTGGCGTGGCAGTCCTTCTGGCCTTCCGTCGTCGCCGCGAGGATGCACTTGCGCAAGAGGTCTTCGGCGGCCGACGTCTCCTCGCTCTCCAGCCGCCAGCGCGCCAGCGAAAGGTAGAGACCTGCAAGCCGCCGCAGTTGTCCGGCTGCCTCGGCTTCCTTGACGGCGGCCAACAGCGAGGCGCCGTCGAGCGCCGTCAGCCGGGCTGGCGCTCGGGTTGCCGCATCCCGCGGCAGCGCCACGGCGCCGAGCCGATCGCCCGCGCGCCGGCGGCGGCCACGCACCCCCAGGGCGATCACCGTCACGAGCAGCGCCGCCATAACCGCACCGACGAGCAACAAACCGATATCGGCCGAAGGGAACGGGGTCATCGTCGATCCCTCAACGGAAGGGCATCGAATACATCAGGCCACCCTTGGTCCACGAGTTGTTCAGCCCGCGCGCCAGCTTGAGATCGGATTTCTGACCGAGCGTGCGTTCGAAGATCTCGCCGTAGTTGCCGACGTTCTTGACCACCTGGTATGCCCAGTCGCGCGGAAGCCCCAGGGCCTGTCCTAGATTTGCCTCGAGTCCCAGAAAACGGCGGATGCCGGGATCGGTAGAGGCACGTTGCGAGTCGACGTTGGCGCTGGTGAGGCCGAGCTCCTCGGCCTCGATCAGTGCCATCAGCGTCCAGCGCACCACGGCAAACCATTGCGCATCGTCCTGGCGCACCGCCGGCCCCAACGGCTCCTTGGTGATGAGCTCCGGCAGGATGATGTGATCGCCCGGCGACCTGAGCTTGCTGCGCACCTGCGCCAGCAGCGAGACATCCCCCGTCAGCACCGTGCAGCTACCAGCCGTGTACGCCTTGACGAGGTCGCCCCAATTGTCTTGCGCCACGATCTGATAGCGCATGCGCTGAGTGGTGAAGTACGCGGCCACGGCCTGCTCGCCCATCGCTCCCGGAAGCGCACAGACGGAAGCACCCGACAGCTCCAGCACGCTGGCGACAGCGTTGCCGCGCCGCGTCAGGAACCCCTGCCCGTCGTAGAACAGCACGCCGGTGAAACGTGCGCCGAGCTCGGTGTCGCGGCTGAGCGTCCAGGTCGCGCCGCGCGCCAGCACGTCGACGTCGCCCGCCTGCAGCGCCTTGAAGCGATCGTTGGCGCTGAGCGGCCAGAATTTGACCGCATCCTTGCTGCCGAAGACAGCCGCCGCCAGCGCCGTGCAGAATTCCGCGTCGAGGCCCGAGCGCTCACCACCCGACCCAACATTGGAGAAGCCCGCCTGCGCCTCGCCGATGCCGCACAAAAGGTGGCCACGGGCCCTGATCGCATCGAGGGTCGCGGTATCGGCAGCGCTCGCTGCAGCGCCCCAGGCGAGCAACGCACCTAGGAATCTAGCAGCGGTCAATAGGCATCGGAGAAACTGGAGCATTTTCATGACGTGATGTCAGTGTGGGGCGATAGTCGGGGGCGCGCAAGGGACACAGTGCAGCGGACGCGTCGACAACGTAAACGCGGCCGAAAAGATGTGCCGTCGCTCAATCTCCCGTATCGCCGATGGGGTCAAGACCTTGACCGCGCGCCGGACTTGCGTCACACGGGCGGCCAACCGCGGCGAACAGGATCCGCCCGATGTCCTCCTCAGGCAAGAAGCCACCGCGCCCGTACGCGCCGGCGACGAAAGTCGTGCATTCGGGGCGCGCCCCGCACGACAACTTCGGTTTCGTCAATCCGCCGATCTATCGCGGCTCGACGGTCCTCTTCCCAACAGTCGAGAAGCTGTGGAACCGCGACCAGGAATACACCTACGGCCGGTCTTCCACGCCGACCGTCAAGGCGCTCGAGCAGGCCATTGCCGACGTGGAAGGCGGCGCTGCAACGGCGCTGACGGCGTCCGGCTACCAGGCGGTCAGCACGGCCATTCTCGCCTTCGTGAAGGCGGGAGACCACATCCTCATGGTGGACAGCGTCTATCAGCCGACACGCAAGTTTTGCGACTACATGCTGTCGAAGCTCGGGGTCGAGACGACGTACTACGATCCGCTGATCGGCGCAGGCATCGCCGAACTCGTACGTTCCAACACACGCCTCATCTTCACCGAGAGCCCCGGCTCGCAAACGTTCGAGGTGCAGGACATCCCGGCCATCGCCCGCGTCGCCGCCG
>CAZOOS010000130.1:0-7159 GCA_964581475.1 uncultured Hyphomicrobium sp. | reverse complement strand
ATGGCCGCGGCGAAATCGTCCGGACCGGAGACGGAGGCAAAGCGCGCGACGGGAACGCCCAGCGACTTTACGAAGCTCTTTTCCTTCAACCGGTCCTGCGCCACCTCCAGCGCCTTGAGGCCCGGGCGCACTGGACGCACGCGTTCCACGGCGGCGGCGGCGTCCACCGGCACATTCTCGAATTCGTAGGTGACGACGTCGGTCTCGGCCGCGAACCTGGCGATCTTGTCGAGATCTTCGTAGGGGCCGATGGTCGTCGACACGGCGACGTCCGAGGCGGGACCGTGCACGTCGCTGTAGATGCGGCACTTGAAGCCGAGCTGCGAGGCGGCGGCGGCGAGCATGCGGCCGAGTTGTCCGGCGCCGAGAATGCCGATGGTCGAACCCGGCGTCAGAGCCTCACGCATCCTTGGGTTCGCCGGCGATCTTGGCGGTGCGCGCCGCCCGGTGTGCTTCGAGACGCTGCAGGAGCTGCGCATCGGCGATGGCGAGGATCTGCGCCGCCAAGAGACCGGCGTTGGTGGCACCGGCTTCGCCGATGGCGAGCGTTCCTACCGGCACGCCGGCCGGCATCTGCACGATGGAGTAGAGGCTGTCCTTACCGCCGAGCGCCGTGGTGGCGATGGGCACGCCCAGCACCGGCAGCGGCGTCAGCGAGGCCGTCATGCCCGGCAGGTGCGCCGCCCCGCCGGCGCCGGCGATGATCACCTTCAGGCCGCGCCCCTTGGCCGATTTGGCGTACTCGTAGAGGCGCTCCGGAGTGCGGTGCGCGGAGACGATGCGGGTCTCGTAGGGAACCTGCAACTCGTCGAGGATGTCGGCGGCCTTCTTGAGCGTCGGCCAGTCGGACTGGCTGCCCATGATGATGCCGACGACGGCTTTCCCGGTGCTCATTTTTTGCTGCGACTTTGCTTCGGCGGGGCCGAAAGAAAGCGGGGAATTACAGGAGAGGACCGCCCATTACAAGCGGTTTGTGGGGACGCTGCCGAGCGTGCTGGGGAGCGCCTGTCAGGCGATGATATCGGGGAGGAGCTGATCCTCGATCGCCGTCATGCGGTCCTTGATGGCAAGCTTCTTCTTCTTCAGGCGTTTGACCAGCAACTGGTCGGCGGATGCGGAGTCTTCGAGCAGAATGATCTGGTCGTCGAGCTCGCGGTGCTCCGCCCTGAGCTTGACGAGTTCATCTCGGAGCTCTCTCTCATCGATGCGTTTCATTGGCCGACCGGTCAATGCCCCTCTTGAACGCCGCGCGAGCGCGCGAACTATCGTCTTGTTCAACATATATGGCAAGCGATAGGCATTGCCGCCGCACATAGCAACCGCCCTGCGGGCGGCCGCCGCGGCCATAAGCTAGACTGCAGTAAGGTTCCACTTTTCATAAAAAATATCGCGATCAATAGCGCGCACTCGCATTGGACAAGGAGGCCATGTTCTGTCACGCTGAAGCGTCTCTTCAACATCTCATGGAGGACCATGATGGCGCTTGTAGCTCACCTCGCAGAGCTAGCGGAGAAGCACAAACTTCTCGAGCGTAAGATTGAAGCAGAGGTCTCCCGACCTGGATCGGATGACCTGGAAATCCACAGATTGAAACTCGAAAAACTGAAGCTCAAGGACGAGATCGTCCGTCTGAGCGCAAGCGAGACGCGCCACTAGGCGGCTCGATCTGAGCGGTGCGGCGAGCGGGCCCCGCTCGCCTCCCACTCCTTCAATACCGTCATCGAGAGCGTGGCCGATGTCTCGGTGCACGCCTCATATCCCTCATAACCTTCAGCGAGCGTGCCGCATCCGGCGCTCGCTGCTCATGCGTCCTTGGCCATCTCGCGCAGCTTGAACTTCTGGATCTTGCCGGTCGAGGTGCGCGGCACCTCGGCGAACACGATGTGGCGCGGCACCTTGTAACGCGCCAGCCGCTCGCGGCACCACGCGAGCATCTCTTCGGCGGTCGCCGTCATGCCCGGACGCAGCTCGATGAAGGCGCACGGCGTCTCGCCCCACTTCTCGTCCGGCTTGGCGACCACGGCGCAGTAGGCGACCGACGGATGCTTGTAGAGCACGTCCTCGACCTCGATCGAGGAGATGTTCTCGCCGCCCGAGATGATGATGTCCTTGGAGCGGTCCTTGAGCTGGATGTAGCCGTCGGGATAGAGCACGCCAAGGTCGCCGGAGTGGAACCAGCCGCCCTCGAACGCTTCCTCGGTCGCCGCTGGATTTTTCAGGTAGCCCTTCATGACGATATTGCCGCGGAACATGACTTCGCCGATGGTCGCGCCGTCGGCGGGCACGCGCGTCATCGTCAGCGGATCGAGGACGGTGAGGGCTTCCAGCGCCACGTAGCGCACGCCCTGGCGCGTTCGCATGAAGGCGCGCCCTTCCGCGTCAAGATCGTTCCAGTCGCGGTTCCACTCGTTCACCGTTGCCGGGCCGTAAGTCTCAGTCAGCCCGTAGAGATGCGTCAGGTGGAAGCCCGCCGCGGTCATGGCGTCGAGCACCGCTTGCGGCGGCGGCGCTGCCGCGTGATTGACGGAGACGCGATGGTTGATGGGCCGCTTCTCTTCCGCCGTCGCGTTGAGCAGCGTCGACATGACGATGGGGGCGCCGGAAAGATGCGTCACGCCATGCTCGGTGATGGCCTCGTACATCGCCTTGGCGCGCACCCACCGGAGGCACACGTGCGTGCCGGCGACGACCGACAGCGACCATGGAAAGCACCAGCCGTTGCAGTGGAACATGGGCAGCGTCCACAGGTAGACGGGATGCTGGCCCATGCCGGCTTCGATGTTGTTGGCGTAGCACATGAGCGCGGCGCCGCGGTGATGGTAGACGACGCCCTTCGGATTGCCCGTCGTGCCGGAGGTGTAGTTCAGCGCAATCGCGTTCCACTCGTCGGACGGCATCAGCCAGACGAACTCCGGATCGCCGGCGGCGAGCGCCGCTTCATAGTCGTCGGCCGAGAGTCGCTCGCCGGTCTGCGGAAACTCGGGGTCGTTGTAGTCGATGATGGCGGGCTTGGCCTGCGCCAGCACCAGGGCCGCCTTCGACAGCGGGGCGAATTCGCGGTCGGTGATCAGCAGCTTCGAATTTCCGTGGTCGAGCTGGAAGGCGACGATCGCCGCATCGAGCCGGGTATTGATGGTGTGCAGCACGGCGCCCAGCATGGGCACGCCGTAGTGCGCCTCGAGCATCGGCGGGGTATTGGCGAGCAACACCGACACCGTGTCGCCGGGGCCGATACCGCGCGCCGCCAGCGCCGACGCCAGACGACGGCAACGTTCGTAGAACTGCGCATAGGTGAAGCGCTGGTTGCCGTGGATGATGGCGGTGTGATTGGGAAAGACCAGCGCCGCGCGCTGCAGGAACTGGAGGGGCGTCAGCGGCTGGTAATTGGCCGGGTTCTTGTCGAGGTGCTCGTTGTAGGGATTAGGGGGCATGTGCGGCCGGCGCTCGAGGAAAGGGTCTGCAGCGAAATATCCGCAGTGTCGGCAAAACGCTAGCGAAAGCCAGCATGCTGGGCAACGCCGATGTCGGCTGCTCGATTGCTGAGCGCCCGTCGCGCCCCAATCCCGCAGAAACTGTGGCGGGCTATCTTTTGCGTCGCGCCATTAGCGGCTAAGCTCGCCCCCACGCGTGGTCTGCCAGGGAGATGGCCATGAGCGAACTCAAGCAGCAAACGATCGCACTGTGGATCTTGCTGATGCTACTGATCTTGGTGCCGTGGGCGCTGGAATAGCGCCACACAATCGGCGCCGCGTGGGTGAGCAGCGTGCTCTGAGCGAGCGTCCTGGCTGACCGAGTGCGCTCGACCCTCGGTCTGATCGCTCAGCCCTGATTGCCTTCATCGTCGGAGCGTTCGCCGCCGGACAGCTCCTTGAGCTTGGCGAAGACGCGCGCCTGCTCCTCCTGCTCGGTCTCCTCGCGCGCCTCCTCATGCCGCGGCTGCATGATCTCGACCTTGCGCTCGGGGGGCGGCTGGGTCGTCTCCTCGGTCGGCAGCAGCGTGCCGGCACGCTCGGCGCCCGGCTTGTCCTTGCGGTCGAGGCGACGCGCCGCCTTCTTTACCTCGGCGTCGAGGTCGATCTGCGAGCAAAGCCCCAGGGTCACGGGATCCTGTGGGGTGAGGTTGGGCGCGTTCCAATGCGAGCGCTCGCGGATCTGCGTGATCGTCGGCTTGGTGGTGCCGACGAGGCGCATGATCTGGCTGTCCTTCAGCTCCGGATGATTGCGCAGCAGCCAGAGGACGGCGTTGGGACGGTCCTGGCGGCGCGACACGGGAGTGTAGCGCGGACCTTTGCGGCTGGGGGTCTCGGGGACGATGACCTTCGGCTCGGCCAAATGCAGCTCGCGCGAAGCGTCGCGCTCGGCTTCCTCGATCGCCTCGCGCGTCAACTGGCCCGAGGTGACCGGGTCGAGGCCCTTGATGCCTTGCGCCACGTCGCCGTCGGCGATGCCCTTCACCTCCAGTACGTGCAGGCCGCAGAAGGCAGCGATCTGCTCGAACGTTAGTGACGTGTTCGAGACGAGCCAAACGGCCGTCGCCTTGGGCATCAGGGGCTTGCGATCGCTCATGGGGGCTTAACCTCCGGCTTCCTGCGTGGTCCGCAGGGCCAAGTATTTTGGGGCAACTGGGGAATTGCGCGCCTTATAGCTCGCTCCGCCCCTCGCGTGCAACCCGCCGATGGCCCTTTGGTTGAGCTGTCCATAAGGGCGCCGTTGTTGCCGCGGGGGCCGGGCGCGGATAGTGTCGCCGCCGGTCGCAACGGCGCAGGCACGAGAAGGGCTGGACGATGGGTGAGACGCCAAAGAGCGTTTATTTCGAGGACCTTAGCGTCGGCCAAGAGGCGAGCATAAGCAACCCGGTGACCGTCGATGTCATCGCTGCGTTTGCTGAGGTGTCCGGCGACCGCAATCCCGTGCATGTCGACGCCGATTACGCCGCCAAGACGATGTTCAAGGAGCGCATCGCGCACGGCATGCTGTCGGCCGCCTACATTTCGGCGGTGTTCGGCATGCAGCTCCCGGGCCCGGGCGCCATCTACATTTCGCAGACGCTGAACTTCAAGGCGCCGGTCAAGATCGGCGACACCGTCGTCGCCACCGTGAAGGTCTCCGAGCTGGTGCCGGAGAAGAAGCGCGCCAAATTCGAGTGCGTGTGCACCGTCAAGGGCAAGCCCGTGGTGCAGGGCGAGGCCGTGCTCATGGTTCCCTCGCGTCCGGCCTGATCGACGATCTCAGCTCACGCGGAGAGGCCATGCTCCTCGTTTACGGCTACAAGGATGTGCCGGCCGGAGCGCGCGGTGGGGTGCTCGCCATCGGCAACTTCGACGGCGTGCATCGCGGGCACCAGGCGCTGCTGCGCGCCGCGTCGGCGATCGGCCGCGAGCTCGGCGCCCCCGCCGGCGCGCTCGTCTTCGAGCCGCACCCGCGCGAGTTCTTCCATCCCGAGGAGCCGCACTTTCACCTGACGCCGCTGGCGCAGAAGCTGGCGATCTTCGAGCAACTGGGGCTCGATGTCGCCGTGGTGCTGCCTTTCGATGGCACCCTTGCCGCGTTGTCGGCGGATGCTTTCATCGATCGCGTCATCGTCGACGGCCTTGGCGCCCGCCATGTCGTCATCGGGCACGACTTTTTCTTCGGCAAGAATCGCGGCGGCACGCCGGAGACGATGCAGGCGGCGGCGGCGCGCGCCGGCTTCGGCATTACCATCATCCCGCCGGTAGCCGAGGACGGCGAGGTGCTTTCCTCCAGCGCCATCCGTTTGCGCCTGGCGCAAGGCGACGTCAAAGGCGCAGCGCGCCTGCTCGGCCGCCAATGGCGGGTCGCCGGCAAGGTCGTCGGCGGCGCCAAGCGCGGCACGGGGCTCGGCTTCCCCACCGCCAATATCCCGCTGCCGCGCGGCACGGCGCTGGGCCACGGCATCTACGCGGTGCGCGTGCATACCGGCGGCGAGCGCCATGACGCCGCCGCCTACCTCGGCACCCGGCCCACTTACGACGACGGCATGCCGGTGCTGGAGGTCTTCCTGTTCGACTTCGACGGCGATCTCTACGGCCGGGAGATCGAGGTCGAGTTCGCCGACTTCATCCGCGCCGACCGCAAGTTCGATTCCAGCGAGGTGCTGGTTGCCCAGATGCAGGCCGACGTCGCCCGTGCCCGCGACATCCTGGCCGCCGGCGACTAGCACGCACTTAACCGTCATCCCGGCGTAGGCCGGGATCCCCGCAAGTCTCCAAAACCTCGACGCAAGAAGGATTATCGTGCTGTACCCGACTGCACCACGTCACCCGATCGCCAGTTGAAGCTGGCGTGGGTGCGGGCCTCCGCCGGCATGACGGGGTGGGTGGCGGCAACCTCACTGCCTGGATTAGCGCGGGGCATGTTGCTAGAACGCGCGCTTGTAACCGGCGAGAATCGAAATGGCGAAAGACAGCGGCGGCAAAAGCGCCGTCAAAGCGAAGCACAAGCCCGCTGACGGTGCCCCGGCACCGGCGCAGGCGGAGGTCGCCATTGCCGCCGGCTCGGAGGGCCGCGACTGGAGCAAGACGCTGTTCCTGCCGCAGACCGACTTCCCCATGCGCGCCGGCCTGCCCGACCTCGAGCCGCGCCTCTTGCAGCGCTGGGCCGAGATGAAGCTCTACGAGCGGCTGCGCCAGAAGGGCCGCAACCGCGCCAAGTACCTGCTGCACGACGGGCCGCCCTACGCCAACGGCAACATCCACATCGGGCACGCGCTCAACAAGATCCTCAAGGATCTGGTCGTCAAATCGCAGGGCATGCTCGGCTGTGATTCGAACTATGTGCCGGGCTGGGACTGCCACGGCCTGCCGATCGAATGGAAGATCGAGGAGAACTATCGCGCCAAGGGCCGCAACAAGGACGCGGTGCCGATCAACGAGTTCCGTGCCGAGTGCCGCGAGTTCGCCGCGCACTGGATCGACGTGCAGCGCGAGGAGTTCAAGCGGCTCGGCGTCGTCGGCGACTGGGCGCATCCCTACAAGACGATGGACTATGCGGCCGAGGCGATCATCGCCGGCGAGATCATGAAGTTCGCCATGAACGGCACGCTGTATCGCGGGTCGAAGCCGGTGATGTGGTCGGTGGTCGAGAAGACGGCGCTGGCCGAGGCCGAGGTCGAGTACCAGGACTATCAGTCGGACATGAT
>CAZOOS010000129.1:0-7258 GCA_964581475.1 uncultured Hyphomicrobium sp. | reverse complement strand
GGAGCTGTCGGCGAACACATCGAGGTTGGGACCGTCGCCTCGGAAGAAATCGCCAACGAATAAGGTTCGCCGCGGCAAGTCTGCGGCGGCTACTTTGCGGCCGCGATGCGTGTAGCAGGTACCAGGCCGCGCACCGAGTTGCCGAGAAAGATCGCCTCCGCCGATTGCAGGTCGGCGAGCGTCAGCACGGCCTCCTCGACCTTCCCAGCAGCCAGCAACTCCGCCCGCAGCGTGCCCGGCAGCAGCCCGGCACTGAGCTGCGGCGTCAGCAGCTTGCCGCCACGCTCGATGAATATCGTCGTGCGGCTGCCCTCGGCGAGCTCGCCGCGCTCGTTGAGATAGATGACCTCGTCGGTGCCCAGCCGGTCGGCGTACTCCTGCCACTCGCGATCGTAGAGCTCGCGCCGCGTCGTCTTGTGGAACAGGAAAAGATCGGCGCTGTCGACGCACGACGACGAGACGGCAAAGCGCATCACGGCATGCGGATCGGCCGGCGGCAGCGGCATCGTCGTGACCGTCAACCTGCCGTCCTCGGCGAGCAGCAGGCGCACGCGCAGGCGGCCATCCTTTCCGGCGACGGCGTCCTGCAGCGCGCGCCGTACCCCGGCCTCGTCGTAGACGTAGGCGAAGTAGCGCGCCGACGTCGCCAGCCGCTCGATGTGACGCTCGAGCAGCACCAAGCCGCCCGCATCCTTGTCGAACAGCATGGTCTCGATCAGCTCGAAGCGCTTTACCGGATCCGTGAGGAACTTCATTTTAAGGAGGCACTCGGCGTATTCCTTCGGCCCCTGGCTGTCGAACACGACGCCCGAGCCGATGCCCATCTCGCCATCGGCGTTGCGGAAGATGACCGCCGTGCGGATCGCTACGTTGAACAGCGACCGGCCACCGGGCGCGATGTAGCCGATGGCGCCGCAGTAGACGCCGCGCGGCTCGGATTCGAGTTGCCGGATCAGCTCCTGGGCGTGGATCTTGGGGGCGCCGACAATAGAGCCGGGCGGGAAGATGCCGCGCAGCAATTCGGCGACGCCGACGCCAGGTTTCAGCGTAGCGCGCACGCCGGAGGTCATCTGGTGCAGCGTCTTGTAGGTCTCGACGGTGAACAGATCGGTGACGTCGACGCTGCCGATCTCGGCGATGCGGCCGATGTCGTTGCGCATGAGATCGACGATCATCAGGTTCTCGGCGCGCTGCTTGACGTCCTCCGCCAACTGTTTGCGGGCGACAGCGTCGGCTTCCAGCGTGCCGGCGCGCGGCGCCGTGCCCTTCATCGGCCGCGTGAACACGGTGCGCCCGTCCTGCTCGATGAACAGCTCGGGCGACGCCGACAAGACCGTCACCTCGCCCGTGTCGACGATGCCGCCATAGGCGACGCGCTGCTTCTGGCGCAGGTCGAGGAAGAACGTCAGCGGCGAACCCGACAGCTTGAAGCGCGCCTTGAAGGTGAGGTTGAGCTGGTAGATGTCGCCGGCGCGGATTTTCTCGATCACCTCGCCAAAGCGCTCGAGATATTGCGCCTCGTTCCAGCTCAGCTTGACGTCGGTGAAGGAGAAGTCGCCCGAGCGCGTGTGCGTCGCCAGCCAGTGCTCGACCTCGGCGCCGGTCATTTCCACCGGCGCCTTGTAGAGGCCGATCCACAAGAGCGGCACGTTGCGCTTTTCCGGCATGAGCGCGGAAAGCTTCGGCTCCACCACGTAGCCGAGCTCGTAGGCGAAGAAGCCGGCAGCGTGCAGCCCCGCCGCGACGCCATCCTCGATGCGTTTCAGCGCGGCCGGCACTTCCTCCGGCGTCCACGCGGCGATGATGTCCTGCGGCTCGGAGAACAATAGCGACGGCGGTCCCGCGCCCGAGTTGTTGTCGAGCAGGACGAACGTCTCGGAGAGCGCCGTTGCCTCTTCGGTCGGAAGCTCGGGCCCCTCGCGCGTGCGGTCGGCTGCCGTCATTGGCCCTTGTACCCCGCGAGGGCGTAGAACGTCACATGCCGTTGCGCGTTGTCGCCGGCGGGCAGCATGCGGTCGCCGACCTTATCGACGCTGGTGAACGATTTGAGGGCGGGCGGCGGATCATCGTCGACGCGCACGAGGAGCACCGGTGACGGCGTCGCGGCGGTGAACGGCCGCGTCATCTCGAAGTGATCGTGCGGGGGCCCCGGGCGCCAGGCAAGGATGGGCGTCGGCTCATCGCGCAGGTAATAGAGCAGCTCAGCCGTAACCGACCGATCGTCCGACAGCACCGCTGCATACGGTTTGCCTGCGGCAGCCGCCTTGCCCAGCTCGGCGCGCGTCGCCTCCGCCAGATCGCGCCAGCCCAGCGTGCGCGCGAACGGATCGGTCTTCAGCGGCAGCGGTACCTGCCCGGCGGTCGCCGTCCCGAACACGATCAGCGCCAGCATGACGGCATGCACGATGAAGGAGGCCTTCAGCCAGCCCCAGGCGCCGTCGCGCACCATGTTGGCGATGACCAGCACGCTGGCGGCGACGTAGGCGGTGGCGGCCCAGTTGGCGTGCGCGCGCGACAGAAACGCCTGCACGAGAATGATGGCGATGATCGGCAGCGAGAACGCCAGCAGCAGCCGGTCGGCCGCGGGCGGCCGCGCGCTGCGCCATCGCCAGACGATGACCAGGAAGGCGCCGAACAGGATCGGGCCAAAGACGCCGAACTGCGCGCCTAAGAATTCGAGCGCCTTGCTCGGGTGCAGCATGGAGCCGCCCCAGTTGGCGTTGTCGGCCGTGTGCGACAGCGTCGCGAAGCTGTGGCTGTAATTCCAGGCGACGTTCGGCGCGATCATCAATAGGCCGATAGCGAGCGCCAGATACAGGCGCCAATCGCGCAGCACGATTCGCCGCTCGGGGGTCAGCAACAGGTAGACGGCGGCGCATAGAACGAACCACGCCATGGCGTACTTGGCGTTGAGACCGGCCCCGAAGGCGGCGCCGAGCAGCAGCGCCGGCCACACGTCATCGGTCTCGAGCAGCGCCGAGAAGCCGACCAGGGCCAGCGCCCAGCACAGCAGCAGCGGCACATCGGTGGAGATCAGCCCGGCGGACAGCGAGACGCCCGGCAAGGTGGCGAAGGCCAAGGCACTGAGAGCGCCGATGCGCGCGTCATAGAGGCGTTGGCCGAGCCAGAACACGGTGAGCGCCGTCGCCGTGTGCAAAAGCGGCGAGGGCAAGCGCACGCACGCTTCACCGGCACCGCAGGCGGTCGTCGCCGCGCCGATGATCCAGGCGATGAGCGGCGGCTTGGAGAAATACCCCAGCGCCGGATCCTCGCTCCATGCCCAGTATTGCGCCTCGTCGAAGAACAGGTCGGTGCCGTTCACGTACAGCGCAATGACGCGCACGCACAAAAGCGCGGCGAGGCCGGCCAGGAGCACGGAGAACCAGTTGACGTCGCGGCTGCTCGTGCCGGGGCCGGGAGAGACTGACATGCGCGCGCTCTGCAAGTGTGCCTGTGGCAAGGGAAGCTCGGCGCAACGGCCGCCGCGTCATTTACTAGGTTGGGAGAGCCGCGTGAAGATGCCGCCGCGCTCGCTCGGCCGCCATGTTCGCCGCATCTGCGGAAATCCGGCCGCGCCTGCCCGCCGAGCCTTGGCGCGGCGCTCTCGGCGCGGCATTTACTAGGTTGGAAGACCGGAGCGAAGACTGGTATCATTACGGCCACTTACGGGGTATCTAGGGGCGTCGCGGCGAGTCCTGAGGGACAGGGGTACTTGATGCGCGTCACCGTCATAATTCCCGCACTGAACGAGGCCGGCAACATCGGGCGCCTGGTCGAAGAGACGTATGCGGCCGTACCGCCGCAGCGCCTCGCCGAGCTGATCGTCGTTGACGACGCCAGCGACGACGGCACGCCCAGCGAAATCAAGGCACTCGTCGATTCCGGCAAATACCCCGGGTTGCGTTACCTGCGGCATGAACGCCGCAGCGGGCAGAGCTGCGCCCTGCGCTCCGGTGTGCTGGCGGCAACGAGCCCCATCATCGCCACCATGGATGGCGACGGCCAGAACGACCCGCACGATATTCCGCGACTGTTGGACGTCATCGCCCTGCCGGGTCAGAGCGGCCCGGCGCTGGTGAACGGCTGGCGCAAGGAGCGCAAGGACACGGGCTCGAAGCGTTGGGCCTCGCGCGCGGCCAACTGGATCCGCGATTCGGTGCTGAAGGACGACTGCCCCGACACCGGCTGCGGCATCAAGGTCTACTGGCGCGAGGTGTTCTTGCGACTGCCGTTTTTCACCAGTATGCACCGCTACATGCCGGCGCTGTTTCAGACGTACGGCTACGAGGTCGCCTACGTCACGGTCAACGATCGTCCGCGGCAGGCGGGGATCTCGAAGTACAACAATTTCAATCGGGCGCTCGTCGGTCTCTACGACCTGGTCGGCGTCACGTGGCTCAGGCGGCGCACGAAGGTGCCGCGTATCGTTGACCGGCATCCGGAGACGCATCTCGTGACCGACATCGCCATGCGGCTGAAGCCGGTGAACGACGACAGCGCGCGGGCAAGCGCCGGCGACAAAAGCTGATCATCGCCAAGCATTCGCATCGGGACACGCACCATGGATCATCTGCACAACCTCGTTGCGCTGCTCGCCCAATGGTGGGCGTCGACGCCGGCCACCGAGAAGGTCTGGCTCGGCGTCGGCTTCCTGGCCCAGCTCATGTTCTCCATGCGCTTCATCGTGCAGTGGATCGCCAGCGAGCGCGCGCGCCGCTCCATCGTGCCCGAGACGTTCTGGTATTTCAGCCTGTTCGGCGGTGCCATGCTGCTCGCCTATGCCATTTACCGCATGGACCCGGTGTTCATGCTCGGCCAGGCCATGGGCCTCATCATTTACAGCCGCAACATCTATTTCATTCGCACGCACCATAAGAGCGAGGCGACCGCCGCAGTGTCCGCCACGGTCGCGCCCGGCGCGCACTGAGCTGTCAGGTGGAATCGGGCGCGCGCTCGTCCTTGCTCTTGGTGTAGCCCTCGAGCCAGCGCACGGCGACGAGAATGATGGCGGCGAGGATGGTCGCCATCACGGCAAGGATGCCGTAGCCGACGCCGCAGGCAACGCCGATCGCGCCGGCCAGCCACATGCCCGCCCCCGTCGTCAGTCCCGTCACGTCGCCCTGCGAGCGGAAGATGGCGCCGGCCGCGAGGAAGGCGACGCCCGCCGTCACCGCCTCGATGACGCGGATCGGATCGGTACTCTGGCCGGCGGATTCGCGCAAAACGCCGGCGTGGATCTCCATGGTGATGATGGTGAACAGCGCCGCCGCCAGAGCCGTCAGCATGTGGGTGCGCAGGCCGGCCGGGCGCGCCAACTGCTCGCGCTCGAAACCGATCACGGCGCCGAGGGCGACCGCCAGCAATAGCCGTGCGGCGATGACGCCCTCCGAAAGGGTCGTGCTGTCGGGATCGAACATCCGCTCTTGCCTCGTTGAAAACCACCGCACCGAGGCCCATTTGTATGGCTGCGATGCCCGGCCTCACCCGCCAAAACGTCAAAGCGAGACAAAGGTTGCGGAGGTTGGGGACGGTGGGCTTCACAGGCGCGGGATTTGTGTTATACCGCGCCATCGAAGCCGCTCGGTGACGGGCGGCTTTTGTCGTCGGCGCTTCCTGGCGCGACGGCTCCCTCCTGCAGACTTGGCGACTTTTGCCCGGCTCGGAGGCTCGTTAGGTGACGCGGGGTGGAGCAGCCCGGTAGCTCGTCAGGCTCATAACCTGAAGGTCGTAGGTTCAAATCCTACCCCCGCAACCAACGATATCCCGCCTGCGCGACCGCATTCCGTTCAAGCTGACCGTCAGCTATGGGCCGATCCTGTCGATAAAGGCGTTGAGCTGGCTGCCATCCTGCGGCGACATGAGCGCATCTTCGTTGGGTTGTGCCTCGGTCTAGTGTGGCCGAGCAGGGACCGTGCAGCTTTCAGATTGAGTTGGAGCCCTTCTCCACGAGCGCGATAAGCCCTTCAAGCATCACCGTAGGGCTCGGCGGACAGCCACGGATGTGCAGATCGACCGGAATGACCTTCGACACGCCCCCTACGCACGCGTAGCTCCCGGCGAATATGCCGCCGTCGAGAGCGCAGTCGCCGACGGCAACGACCCACTTTGGATCGGGTGTCGCCTGATACGTGCGCTCGAGCGCCTCGCGCATGTTTTGCGTGACGGGGCCCGTGACGAGCAGCACATCGGCATGGCGGGGAGAAGCCACGAAGCGCAGCCCAAACCGCTCAAGGTCGTAAAAGACGTTGCTGAGGGCATGAATCTCCAACTCGCAACCGTTGCACGAGCCCGCGTCCACTTGGCGGATCGAAAGACTGCGACCGAGCCGGCGCCGCGCCGTGCGGTCGAGCGTCTCGGCGAGTTCGGCCAGCGTCGCTTCACGCGCGGACGGGGGCGCTTCCGTCAGCGGGGCTTGAAAAAGGGCTTTGAATAGAAGCTTGCGCATGGCTGCACGCTCTCAGAGATCGTGCCCCGCGTAGGAGCAGTTAAAGGACTTGTTGCAGAGAGGAAAGTCGGCGACGATGTTGCCATCGATGGCTGCCTCCAAGAGCGGCCATTGGAACCATGAAGGATCGCGCAGGTGAGCGCGCGCGACGGTCGCGTCGCTTCCCAGACGCACCCAGGCCAGGATGTCGCCGCGAAACCCTTCGACCAGGGCGAGCCCCTCATATGTCCCGTCGCCCGGACCGGCCGCGCGCGCGTCGACGCGGATGGCCCCCTGCGGCAGACGCGCAGTAATTTGCTCGATAAGCGCCAGGCTCTGCTCGATCTCGCGCACGCGGATCCATACCCGCGCATCGACGTCTCCCTCGCTGCGCACGGGAACGTCAAAGCTGAGCTCCCCGTACGGCGCATAGCCCGGCATGCGGCGCGCGTCGAAGGATCGCCCCGAGGCACGTCCGATGCAACCGCCGGCACCGTATTGGCGAGCGAGTTCGGGTTTCGCGATCCCCGTCGAGACCGTGCGGTCCTGCAGCGACGCCGTATTGTCGTAGAGTTCGACCAGCTCGGGAAACTCCCGGCGCACGACCGCGGTCAATGCGCGGAGGGCGGCAACGCCCCTATCGTCGAGGTCGACAGCCGTCCCCCCGGGAACGACGCGATCCATCATCAGCCGGTGTCCGAAGCACGTGTCGGCGGCACGCAGGACACGCTCGCGCAGGGCACCGCAATGGGCATGCATCAGCGAGAACGACGCGTCGTTGCAGATGGCGCCGATGTCGCCGAAGTGGTTGGCGAGACGCTCGAGCTCGGCCAT
>CAZOOS010000128.1:0-7286 GCA_964581475.1 uncultured Hyphomicrobium sp. | reverse complement strand
GTCTCGGTAGGACCGAGTTCGACGGCCAGATCTACGGAGCGGCCAGCGCGGCCGCGGACTGCATGAAGGCACTCGTGCCTTTCTTTTTCTTCGCCGCTCTACGCAATAAAATGTGGTCGCAGGCAATCGCCTCCGCCATCGTTTGGGTCGTGGTCACGAGCTACTCGCTGACCTCGGCGCTCGGCCATGCGGCGCTTAACCGGCTCGATACGGCCGGACAGCGCACCGCTACCGCCGACAGCTACAAGGATCATCGCGCCGACCTGAAGCGGGCCCAGGAGCAATTGTCCTGGATTCCGCAGCACCGTCCTGCTCAGGCGGTCCAGGCCGACATCGATACCTTGAAGAACGATCGCGCGTGGGCCTACACCGAGAGTTGCAGCAAGGTCAGCGGCAACAAGGGGCGTAGCTTCTGCCAGAAGTACAACGCGCTTTCTGCCGAGTTTGCTTCCGCGCAGGAGTCCATCGCGCTCGAAGCACGCATAGCCGACATCCAAGGCAAGATGACCAACGTGACCGGTGCCGCGGTGATGACGGAAGCCGATCCGCAAGCTGCGGTCCTGGCCAAGCTCGCTGCGCTCATCGCTCCGAACATCAAGGTCGAGGACGTGCAGACCGCGCTAACGGTCTTCATCGCCCTGTTGCTCGAGGTTGGTTCGGGTTTTGGTATGTATATCGCTTTTAGCCAGTGGCGCCTCTACGAGAGCCACGCGCCGGCCGCACCCCGTGTGGTGCCGGTCAGCACCGCTGCGGCAGCGGTGGCGGCCCCTGTGGCCGTTGCGATAGCAAAGCCGCGTTCCGGCGCGAACGACAACAAGTCTACTCCGCCGGCCCCAAGGATGATTGCTCCCGAGAACGACGTGGAGCGCTTCTACAAGGAGAGAATCGAAACTCAAGACGGATCGAGCTTGACTGCAACTTCGCTATACGAGGACTACTGTGCTTGGTGTGAAGATCAGCAGAAGGAGCCGCTTGCACTGCCGACATTCGGTCGGGAGTTTGGTGAGCTCGGAGTACAGAAAGCACGCATAGCAGGGAGGGTGCGGTACATCGGCATCGCGCTGAAGTCCGCCGGCGAGCTCGAGGAGGATAAGAAGCTGACGGCCTTCAGTGAGAAAGCCGCCTAGAAGCGAAGCTTCTTAATACGGAAGGCCGCGCAAGCGGCCTTTCTCTTTTTCAGAGCAGACGCACGATGAGGGCGGCTTCAGGCCGCCCTTTCTTTTTGTCCGGCGGGCTCTTCCGGCCCGGCAATCTTCAGCGCGAAGGCATAGTCGGCGGCCATCTCGCGCAACTGCTCGTAGCGTCCCGAGGCGCCGCCGTGGCCGGCCTCCATGTTGATCTTCAGCAGGATCAGATTGTCGGACGTGTTCTTGTCGCGCAACCGTGCGACCCACTTCGCCGGCTCCCAATAGGTGACGCGCGGATCGGTGAGGCCGCCGTAGGCGAAGATGTGCGGGTACGCCTTCGCCTCGACGTTCTCGTACGGGCTATACGAGTGAATGTTCTCGAACTCGTCAGGCCGGGCAATGGGGTTGCCCCACTCGGGCCATTCGGGCGGCGTCAGCGGCAGATCCTTGTCGAGCATGGTGTTGAGCACGTCGACGAAAGGTACGTCGGCGATGATGCCGAGGAACAGCTCCGGCGCCATGTTGGCAACGACGCCCATCAACATGCCGCCTGCCGAGCCGCCATTGGCGACGATGCGGCCGCGCCGCGTAAGGCCCTGATCGACAAGGAACTCGCCGGCCGCGATGAAGTCGGTGAAGGTGTTGACCTTATGCGCCAACTTGCCGTCCGTGTACCAGTGGTAGCCCTTGTCCTTGCCGCCGCGAATGTGCGCGATGGCATAGATGAAGCCGCGGTCGACGAGCGACAGCCGCGTCGTCGAGAACGAGGCGGGGATGGAGATGCCGTAGGCGCCGTAGCCGTAAAGGAGCACCGGTGCCGAGCCGTCAAGCGGTGTGTCGCGGCGATAGAGGATCGACACAGGCACGGTCTCGCCATCGGCGGCGGGCGCATAGAGCCGGCGCGTCACGTAGTCGGACGGGTCGTGTCCGCTCGGTATCTGCTGGCGCTTGCGCAGCGTGCGCGCACGCGTCTCCATGTCGTAGTCGTAGGTCTCGGCCGGCGTCGTCATCGACGAATAGACGAAACGCGTCGTCGTGGTGTCGAACTCGTAGCCGGGTGAGATGCCAAGGGAATAGGCCTCTTCCGGGAAGGCGATGAGGTGCTCGGCACCGTCGGCCAAGCGGCGCACAACGATGCGCGGCAGGCCGTTCTCGCGCTCGAGTCGCACCATGTGTTTGCGGTAGAGGATGGTATCGAGCACCAGGCAGCCGGGCCGGTGCGGAATGAGCTCGCGCCAATTCGCCATGCGCGGGTCCGCGACGGGCGCCTCGACGATGCGGAAGTCTTCGGCGCCGAGCGAGTTGGTGGTGATGATCAGCTTGTCGCCGTGATGCTCGACCGAATACTCATGGCCGATCTTGCGCGGCTCTACCACACGCGGCGCGGTGAGCGGAGCATCGGCATCGATGAGCTGAGCTTCACTTGTTTGATGGTCGTGCGCGTCGATGAGCACGAACTTGCCCGACTGTGTGGAGGAAATGGCAACGTAGAAGCCGATATCCTTCTCCGCATAGACGAGGACGTCATCCTCGACCGGAGTGCCGACGACGTGGCGGTAGACGAGTAGCGGTCGGTGATGCTCGTCGAGACGGACGTAGAACAGGGTCTTGCCGTCGTTCGCCCAGACGACGCCGCCGCGGGTGTCGGGGATGCGGTCGGGCAGATCCTTCCCGGTCGCGAGATCGCGCACGCGAATGGTATATAGCTCCGAGCCCTTGTCGTCGCTGGCGTAGGCGAGCAACTTGTGGTCGGGGCTGTGGTGATAGCCGCCCAGATCCCAATAGGCTTTGCCCTCGGCCTCGATATTGCCGTCGAGCAGGACCTGTTCGTCCTCACCTGAGCGCTTGCGGCGGCAGACGAGCGGATACTGCCCTCCGGCGACGAATTTGGAGGCGTAGGCAAAGGGGCCATCGGGGGCAGGGACCGAGCTGTCGTCCTCTTTGAGACGACCGCGCATCTCGTTGAATAGCTCGTCCTGCAGCGCCCTCGTCTCGGCGAGCTGCGCCTCGCAATAGGCGTTCTCGGCGTCGAGGTAGGCGCGGATTTCCGGGTCGAGGACAGCCGGCTCGCGCATGACGTCCTGCCAGTTGTCCGCCTTCAGCCAGGCGTAGTCATCGACCAACTCGACGCCATGCCAGGTGGCCACGGAGGGACGGCGGGCGGCGCGCGGTGGTTTGACGAAGGCATGACGGTGGGCGGGGACGTGCATCAATCTCTCCACGCGTGGCTTGCGAGCGATATGGGGAGCCGCGGGATGGCGGCTGGGGCGGGGGTGGACCCGGATCCGGCCGGCAAAGGGCAGTCTTTCAATGGCCGTGGATCAGATTGCTAGCCGGCATCCTTGTCAACTTTCGGAGCGGGCAAAGAACTTTCAGGAGGTTCGTTCTGAAGTACATGCGCCCCGGCAATAAGGAAAACTGATCATACGCACAGGCGAAAACTAGAGGAACGGGGCGGCTGCTGAAAGCTGGCGAGTTATCGGCATCCGCGCCAACTTGAACACTTCGACTTCCGAGCACAATGCAAGCGCATGTGTGAATATGGGATCGACGAACGCCGTTAAAAAACGGCTAGGCACCGGCAACGGACATTAACATTAGGCATGTAAAGGTTATATGCCCGTCTTCTTGTTGACTTTACTTTCTCACGATGCGAAACCTGCGCACTCGGTGGGATATTCCCCAACTAATCCGTCAAGATATATGACTTGCGCAAGTTCAGTTGCCCTTACGTCTAGTCGACCGAGGTATTGGCTTGAGATCGCGCGCCGCTGCATTGCCAAGACAAAATTTTAGCGCGCCTGGAGGCTTGAATTGGACGACGCAACTCAACCGGAACTCGTGGAGCTGACCGCCAAGATTGTCTCCGCCTACGTCAGTAACAACTCCGTCGTCGCCAGCGAGCTTCCTCATCTGATCAGCGAGACGCACGCCGCGCTGAGCCGCGCGAGCGGCGGCGCCGTACCCGCGGAGCGCGAGGAGCAGAAGCCGAAAGTGCCGGTGAAGAAGTCGGTGATGCCCGACTACTTGGTCTGCCTCGAGGACGGAAAGAAGTTCAAGTCGCTGAAGCGCCACTTGCGCACGCACTATAACCTGTCGCCGGAAGAGTATCGGGAGAAGTGGGGTCTGCCGCACGACTATCCGATGGTGGCGCCCAACTATGCCCGGGCGCGCTCTGATCTTGCCAAGAAGATGGGTCTCGGCACGCGCCGCGACGGCAAATAGCTCCCCGCGCTGAACACCTCTACGGCGCCCCCGCTGCCTGGAGGCGCTGACGGTACGCATCGGTTTCGGCGCGATAGGCGCAGAGCAGGCGAGCGTGTCGCGCCAAATCATAGGTCCAGTGCCCGGCGATCCCGCGTTGCCTTTCCATGCGCAGCGCGCGCCGCATGCGCGCCAGCAGTCGGGCGTGCTCGGCGATGCTCGCGGTCTCGATCTCGTGCGGCCAAAGCGGCAATAGCCTCGGCAGATCGCGGGCACGCTGGTAGCTCGCCGCCTTGCGGGCGCCGGCAACCAGCGCATTCTGCCTCGGCATGGAAGGATGCTCCGAAAGGGAGCCGTAACCTTCGCACCGGTATCGGCGGCGGGGATTTCACCGACGCCGCGATTTATCCCCTCCGTTCACCGGCCGGCTAGTTTGCACACCAGGGAGTAGCGCTTCGCCCGTATGATCAACGTCGGATCGGTACTGGGCTGTCCGAGAGAGATGAGATGTTGCAGCGTTCGTCGTGTCGGTACGCTAGTGCCTCACACGCTTACCCTAGGCAGACCTCGGCAAATGTCCCGCGCGAGGCCATCGAGCAAGCAGTCATTCAGGTCTTCGGTATCGGCTACAAGGATCTGCGTCGCACGACGCGCGGGCGCGCGAAGGTGGCGCTGGCGCGGCAGGTTGCCATGTACCTGGCGCACGTCGGTTGCGGGTTATCGCTCACCGAAACCGGTCGCCTGTTCCAGCGCGATCGAACCACGGTCGCCCACGCCTGCGGCGTCATCGAGGATCGGCGCGACGACCCGATTTTCGACCGCGCGCTCGACCTGCTCGAGTGGGCGGTGCCGGCGCTAACGCAGCGCCCCACCTTCTGGCAAAACCAGTGAGCTGAGGCGCATGTCCTCAATGACCGAGAAGCCGCGGGCGACGCGATCGCGCGCTGACGCCGCCGCCATCAACGCCGATGAGAGCCCCATCGCCTGGCTGCGGCGACGCAAGGATCGCAACGGCGAAGCGATGATCTCGCAGGCGCAGTTCGACGCCGGGGAACGATTGCGTGCCGATTTCTGGTTCGCCCAGATGACGCCGCGCACGACGATGAACTGGTCTTCGTCAGCGCCCATGCAACGCGGACGTCGCTACGGGGCAACCCGCGCGGCTGGCGCCGACATGCGCGACAGCACCGCGGCCGCAGGCGAGCGCGTGCGCCGCGCGCTTGCCGCCGTCGGCCCCGAGCTGAACGGCGTGCTGATAGACGTGTGCTGTCATTTGATGGGTCTGGAGGCCGCAGAGCGCGCCGCCGGGTGGCCGCAGCGGTCCGGCAAGATTGTGCTGCAATTGGCGCTGACGAGCCTTGCGCGACACTACGGTCTGGAGAAGCCGGCAGCGACGAGCGCCAATCCCGCCGGCGTGCGCCATTGGGGCAGCGAAGACTACCGCCCGCTGTTCGAGGTGCCCGGTGAGACCGTCTAGGGAGCGCCCGCGGAAGCCGCCTCGGCGGCGGTAGCATCGGCGCGGATACGCGCCACCATGGACGCAAGCCCGTTTGACCGCTGCGGGGTCAGATGCTCCTTCAACCCCAAGTTGCCGAAAATCGGGTCGGGATCGATGGCCGGCACCTTGTCGAGCGGCTGGCCGTTGTAGACGGCGGAGAGGATGGCGATGAGGCCACGCACGATGTGCGCATCGCTGTCGGCGAGAAAAGTGAATACCGGAGCTCCGTCGCGGCGTTGAATGTCGGTGGCGAGCCATACCTGACTGGCGCAGCCGCGCACCTTGTTGGCGTCGGTGTGCAACGGCTGGGGCAGCGGCTCCAGCGTGCGGCCGAGCTCGATCAGATAGCGGTAGCGATCCTCCCAATCGTCGAGCAGGGCGAAATCGGCGCTGATGTCGGCAATTTTCGGCACGTCGGCTCGTCTTTCTCGGCTGGCTATGTCTTCACATAGGTTGCCGGAAGCCAAACGCGCAAGGGCCGGCGTTGGGGCGCCGGCCCGTCGTGCGTGGTGAATGCTTTAGCTCAGATGCCGCCGCGCGAAGAACCGCGCCACACGGGCTCCAAGTCGTCGGCGCGCAGCGTGCCGCGCGGCGTCAGGTCGACCGTCGGCCCGATCAGGCTGCGGCTCGGCGCGCTGGCCGTATCGCGGCCGGTCTGCTTCATCGCCAGCTCGTACGCCATGGCGGCGCCGAACTGCGCCTTCTTGACGAAGCCGGCCCACAGGACGCCGGCCTGCTCGCAGGTCGGACCGTTGCGATCGCAGAACGTCGCCGTCCAGTGCACTGCCGAGGCGGCACGGTCGTACAGCGCGACCTGCTGATCGCGATCGGCCGGCAACACGGCGACGACGACAGCGACGAGTATGCCAATCTTCAGTATGGACATGTTGGTTTCTCCAACCTGTTCCCGCTTACCAGCCTCCTTCATAGCAGGGCGGTCTCAACAAACTGCCTCATGCAAGCGGTAAAATTGCGCGTAAAAATAAGCAAATCCTACACACCTGCGGTGCCGGCGCGGCGGCATGCGGCCCGCCGCCCGTAAGGTTCCGTCAATGAGAGTTAAGCAAGCGTTTACGACCTGCCTTGCATAGTTCCCCGACATGGTAAGCGGCGCGTAGGGGTGTGGTCATGCCGTCGAACAAGGTGACGCTGCAACTTCTGGCCTTTCTGGTGCTGACCGGGGGCGTTGCGGCCAACGTCTTCTTCATGCAAGCGAGCGGGCGCGCCCCGCCTAGCGGCCAGCCGAGCGCCAGCGAAGCCTGGAACATCGCTGCCATCGAGGCGGCCGAGTTCGGCGACACCGGCTCCATCGGCCGCCCCGCGCCTGCCAAGGCGCTCGACCTCGCGGCGCTAGGCGCGAGCGGCGCCTCGGCCAAACCGGCGAGCCAGCAGGAGGTGACCCGCGCCGTGCAGCGCGAGCTGCAGATCCGCGGCTACGAGACGGGCGCCCGCGACGG
>CAZOOS010000127.1:0-7299 GCA_964581475.1 uncultured Hyphomicrobium sp. | reverse complement strand
CGGCAGCATCGAACGGAAACCTTTCCAACACGTGATATAGTGTGCTCGAATTCGGACAAAAGAGGTTCGCGTATTCCGTCAATCCCCGCCTTGAGTTGCATCAACGATGACCGATCCGGCCAGGCCCGGCGTCCGCGGCCTCTATCGCTATCCGGTCAAAGGCCTATCGCCCGAGCCGTTGCAGCGCATGCCCTTGAAGGCGGGGCAGACCGCCCCCTTCGATCGCGCCTATGCGGTCGAGAACGGCCCGGGACGCTTCGACCCCGATAAGCCGGCGCATCTGCAGAAAATCAACTTCCTCATGCTGATGCGCAACGAGCGGCTGGCGACGCTGCAGACGCGCTTTGACGACGCGACAGAGACGCTGACGATCCTGCGCGACGGCAAGCAGGTGGCGCGCGGCGCGCTGCGCACGCCCATCGGTCGCAAGATGATCGAACAGTTCCTCGGCGCCTACATGCAGGACGATCTGCGCGGTGCGCCGCACATCGTCTTCGCGCCCGCCCACAGCTTCTCGGACGTGGCCGCCAAATGCCTGCACATCGTCAATCTGGCGTCGCTGCGCGAGTTGGAGCGCGTCGTCGGGCACGCGGTGAACCCGCTGCGCTTCCGGCCCAACGTCGTCATCGACGGAGCGGCGCCATGGGCCGAATTCGCCTGGGGCGGCAAGCCGTTGCAGATCGGTCCGGTGGAGCTGGAATTCATCAAGCGCACCGAGCGCTGCGCGGCGACAAATGTCGACCCGGATACCGGCAAGCGCGACATGGCGATCCCGGCGGCTCTGCAGCGCGCCTGGGGCCACACGGATTTCGGTTTCTATGCACGCGTCATCACCGACGGCACGATCGCGCTAGGCGACCCCGTCGCGGTTTGATCGGGCGTTAGAAGCAGAGGGCTAGCGCCGATGCCGCCTCAGTCGCGGTCGGTCTCATCGGAACCCGCGGCGCCGTTGACTTCGTCAGGCGTGCCATTACCGCCCTCGCGGCGCGGACGGCGCACGGGCCGGCGCAGAAACTCCGGCTGCTCGTGCTGCTGCTGCGGGAAGCTGTCCCGGCGACGGAACTGCTCGCCACCGCCGCCACCCTGGCGCGGCGGCCCGCCCTGCTCGGCGTTTTGCGGACGCGGAGCATGCTGTCCGCCGTTCGGCTCGCCGCCGCCGCGATCAAAACGCGGCTCGTTGCGGTCGCCGCCACGGTCGTTGCGGTCATTCCGGTTGTGGTTGTTGTTGCGGTGATGGTCACGGTCGCTACGGTGCCGGTTCTGGTCCTGCGAGCCGCGATTGCCGTCGTAGCGCTGGTTGTCCATGCGCGGCTGATGGTCCTGCCGCATTTGCGGCTGGTGCATCGGCTGCATATCGCCGTCATCGCCGTCGTCGTCGCCGTAGTCATCGCCGTCAACGCGCGCCACGCCGCCGTTCATCTCGGGGCCGCCCTGGGCGATCTGCTGATCGCGGAAGGCCATGATGATGCGGTTGTAATGCTCGGCGTGCTGCAGATAATTCTCGGCCAGCACCGGGTCGCCGGAGGACGTCGCATCGCGGGCGAGCGTCATGTACTTCTCGGCGATGTGGGACGGGGTGCCGCGAATCTTAACCTCTGGCCCCGTGCTCTCGAAACTGCGGGTAAGCGGGCTCTGCCCCTTGCGGTTGCTGCGTCCGCGGCCCCGGCGGTTCTGCTGTCCTTGCCTCATTGGCTCCGTTCTCGGTGGTATTGAAATGAAAAGCGTGCGCGGCTCGCCGTCAGCGTCGCAAATCCGCTAATGCCTCAAAGCAGGCGCTGACACGCAATCTTTGGCCAGTTTCTGGCGAGCGCCCATGCGCGCGCATTGTGTCTCTTGTCTCGTGACGCTCAACCGGCAGTCGCTACTTCCGATCGGAAGGGGGCGTTGCACGCCGAGCGGCTAACGAATGCCGTTTCAGCGGGAGCAAGGGCCTCGCGCTTTCGCGCCGTGTCCCCGTGCTTCGCAATCCCAGCTCGTGCGGTCGGTCAGGCTCCAACGCTGAAGCGCGACGCACGATCAATCGGCTTCGCTCAGACTAGGCGCGCGGCCGCCACAAAGCAAACTTTTTATTTGCGCCCATTTACCAATGTAACCGAAACGACACACAACGTGTGTGGCCGCCGAGGTCGGCATGGCGGGATACTTGTGCATGGCGTGTCTTAACGAACGCTTGCTCCAACAGGAGAGCAACATCCCCCGCCTGGCCGGCGCCCACTTCCAAGATCACCCACCCTGGGCGGACGCGCGGCAGGCCGGCGATGATGTGGCGATAGAAATCGAGCCCGTCCTCGCCGCCGTCGAGGGCGCCGCGGGGATCGTATAGGCGCACTTCGGCACTTAGTCCGTCGATGTCGGCACTGGGGATGTACGGGGGATTGCTGATGACGAGGTCAAAGGGCCCGGCGATGCCGTCCAGCACATCGGCACGCGTGAACGAGACGCGCGCGGAGAGGCCGAGCGAAGTCGCGTTGACAGCCGCGGCCTCGAGCGCCGCCGCGGCGATGTCGGTGCCCACCCCGGTTGCCAGCGGCAGCTCGGCCAACAGCGTCAGGAGGAGGCAACCCGAGCCCGTGCCGATGTCGAGAATACGCATTGGCCGGTCGCGCCAGCCTTCGCGTGTGGCGATGGCGAGCGCCGCCGCGATGAGGGTTTCGGAATCGGAGCGTGGATCGAGTGTAGCGGGCGAAAGCGCAAACGGTCGCCCGTAGAACTCGCGTACGCCGAGAATGCGGGAGACCGGCTCGCGTGCGCAACGGCGCGCCACCATCGCCTGGAGACAGTCGTGCGCGTCGGCGGACAGGGCGCACTCGGGCCGGACAATGATGTCGGCGGTATCGACACCTGCGGCGGCGGCGGCAAGCAGGCGTGCATCGCGGCCGGCATCCTCGACCCCGGCCGCGGCTAGCGACCTCTGCGCGGCGCGCGCGGCTTCGCCGAGGGTTTCGCCCAATCCCCGCGCGGCCGATGCCTCAGGCATTCTCCATGTCCGCCAATAGGCTGGCCTGATGGTCGGTGGTCAGCGCGTCGACCAGCTCGTCGAGCGCCGCCCCCTCTAACACCGTGTCCAGCTTGTGCAGCGTGAGATTGATCCGGTGATCAGTAACGCGGCCCTGCGGAAAGTTGTAGGTGCGGATGCGCTGCGAGCGATCGCCGGATCCGATCTGGCCTTTGCGCGCCGATGCACGCGCCGCGTCGACGCGCTCGCGCTCCAATTCGTACACGCGCGAGCGCAGCACCTGCATGGCGAGACGCCGGTTCTGATGCTGCGACTTCTCCGCCGAGACGACGACGATGCCGGTCGGCAAATGCGTCATGCGGACGGCCGAGTCGGTCTTGTTGACGTGCTGGCCGCCGGCCCCCCCGGCGCGCATGGTGTCGATGCGCACATCTTCCGGGCGGATAACCACGTCGACCTCCTCCGCCTCCGGCAGCACCGCGACGGTCGCCGCCGAAGTATGGATGCGTCCGCCCGTCTCGGTGGCAGGGATGCGCTGCACCCGGTGCACGCCGGACTCGAACTTCAGACGCGCGAATACCCCTTCACCGGAGATCGAGGCGACGATCTCCTTGTAGCCGCCGAGGTCGTTCTCCGAGATCGAGATGATCTCCACCTTCCAGCCGTGCAGCTCCGCGTAGCGGCTGTACATGCGGAACAGATCGGCAGCGAACAGCGCCGCCTCGTCGCCGCCGGTTCCCGCGCGCACTTCGAGGATAGCGCTGCGCTCGTCGGCTGCGTCTTTCGGCAGGAGCTGAATTCTCAGTTGCTTCTCCAATTCCTCGCGGCGCGGCTCGATCGCGTCCAGATCGGCGCGCGCCATCGAGATCATCTCCTTGTCGGAGGTTGGGTCGGCGATGAGCGCCGTGAGGTCTTCCCTCTCCCTATCGGCACGGCGCAGAGCCTCGATGGTTGTGACCAGCGGCGTGAGCGCGGCGAACTCCTTCGTCAGCTTCGCGTAGGCGGCCTGATTGACGCCGGCGTTGAGCTCGGCCTGGATGGCGTTCCAGCGCCCGACCATCTTCTCCAGCTTGTCTTGGGGTATTCCGGCCATGGTCTGGAGCTTGGCAATCCTCAATGGCGATGCCGGCCGCATAGGCAGCAGCCGGCCGTCGCAATTATCAACGTGGGGTGGACTTAAGCACCCGCGCCGCAGCGCGCCGCATCTAATCCGATTGGGCGGTGCTCTGCAATTTGTCGCCCTTGCGGGTGCGCGGATCGGGAACGTCGATCCAGCGCAGACCGTCGCGGACAGGAGCCAGGCGCACGATGACGTAGTCCTGGGCGCCGCGGACAAAGCGCTTCATCGAAGGCGGTAGCTGCGAAACGGCCGCCTCCAGCACTGCTGTCTGGGTAATCAGGAGGATCATGGCGATCCCCATCGTTACGGTGAAGAGGGCCATGCCCGGCCGGCCGGCCCGGTCATTCACCGCCTGGTGGGCGCTGCGGGCGGCCGCGGCGGCCCGGCGACCACCGTCGCCAAGCGCCGCCATGATCGGCGCACTGCGCGCAGAAAGGGCTGGAAGGAGGGGACGGCGTGGCCCGCGCTGCTTTGGGGCGGGGGCCCGGGGAGCGGCGGTATAGAGCTGCTCCAGCGAGTGCAGCACCGGACGCGGATCGAGGCCGGCAAAGCCGGCGTAGGTGCGCACGATGCGGCAGGTTTCCGGCCACGGCGGCAGCGCACCGATCTGTCCCATCTCCAGGGCGGCGATGATATCGACACGAGTGGCCAGAGCTTGCGCAGCTTGGGCGGGTGTCAGGCGCAGCGCGCCGCGCAGATCCCGAAAGAAACGCGCGACCTCGGCGGCCATCACCGCTATCGGCGCCTGTCCACTTGCAGCGCGCGCACCTGACGTACGCGCGACAGCCATAGGTCTTGCAGGCTGATAGCCTTCACGCATGACCAACGCCACAAATGACAAATCGGAACGGATGTTCCCCCGAGGGACATCGTCCGATGAAAGCGTGCGCTTGTCAAAGAGAGAACTTGCAGCCGTCAGGCCTCGATGCCTTCGGATTTTGCAAAGCTATCGAGGCGACTGCGAATGTCAGTGGTACCTTTTTTCAACAGGTCATCCACAACTTTGGCTGCGCGGCCTGCGTTGAGCGCAAGGATCATCGTCTTCACCGGGCCGATCGACGCGGGCGCCATGGACAGCGAGCGGAAGCCGAGCGCGATAAGTGCCAGGGCTTCGAGCGGACGTCCCGCCATCTCGCCGCATAGCGTCAGCGGCACCTTGTGCTTCTCGGCTGACTTGACCAAACTCTTCAACGCGCGCAGCGGCGCCGGCGAAAGCGCGTGATAGCGGCTGCCGACGCGCGCGTTCGTGCGGTCTGCGGCATACATGAACTGCAAAAGGTCGTTGCTGCCGACCGAGACGAAGTCGACCCGCTTCATCAGCGCATCCAGCTCAAATAACAGGCACGGCACCTCGATCATGGCGCCGACGAGCATGCGCTCGGGAACCTCGTGCCCTCTCGACAGCAAGAGGGCGCGCTCCTTCTTCACCAGAGCATGCACCGCGTCCATCTCCTCGGCGGCGGAGACCATGGGGATCATCATCCGCAGCTCCTGGCCCGCGGCGGCACGCATCATGGCGCGCACCTGCGTGCGCAACAGCGCCGGCCGGTCGAGCCCCATGCGCACGGCGCGCCAGCCCATGGCCGGATTTTCCTCCTTCGGCTGGCGCAGATAGTGCAGCACCTTGTCGCCGCCGATGTCGAGCGTGCGGAAGACAACCGGCTTGCCGTCGGCGCGCGCAATGATGGCGCGGTAGGAATCGGCCTGACGGTCGACCTTCGGCAAGGTGTTCGACAGCATGAACAGCAGCTCTGTCCGGAACAGGCCCACACCGTCGGCGCCCGAATCGCGCAAGTGCGGCATGTCGACAAGCAAGCCAGCATTGATATGGAGGTCTATCTTTACACCGTCCGCCGTCACGGCCGGGACGTCCTTCAGGGCGCGATACTGCCGCTGCCGGCGGGCGAGGAAGCGCACCTTGTCGGAATAGGCGGCGATCACGTCGGACGAGGGACGCAGATGCACCTCGCCGGTTGTCGCGTCGACGATAGCGGCATCGCCGGTGTTGACGCGCTCGACGATCCCGCGCGCCTGGCCCACCGCGGCAATGCCCAACGCCTTGGCAACAATGGCGACGTGGCTCTGCCCGCTTCCGTCCTCGACGATCAGTCCACGTAGCCGCTTGCGGTCATAGTCGAGCAGCTCGGCCGGGCCCATGTTGCGCGCGACGAGGATGGCGTCCGGCGGCAACGATGACGGCTCGTCGGCGCTGGTCACGCGTCCGGCGAGGATGCGCAGGAGGCGATCGGAGAGATCATCGAGGTCGCGCTGGCGTTCGCGCCAATAGGCATCGTTTTGCCGCAGCATGCGCGCACGCGTGCCGTTCTGCACACGCTCTACGGCAGCCTCGGCGGTCAAGCCGCCCTCTACCGCCTCGCGCAGGCGCCGCACCCAGCCTTTGTCGTGGGCAAACATACGATAGGCCTCGAGCACATCGCGGTGCTCGCCGGCAGCCGACAGATGCTCGTGGTCGAACATCTCATCGAGCGAAGCTTGCAGGCTTGCCACGGCCGTCTCGAGGCGGACGAGCTCGGTCGCCGGATCCTCGGCCATCAGGTGCGTGACAACGATGCGCGGCTCATGCAGCACGATATGACCTAGCGCGATGCCTTCCGACATCTGCTCGCCCTGAATCACCGCCGACAGCGACTTCTCGAGCTCGACCGCTGTGCCCGCGCCCGCCACCGCGCCGGATACGAGATGCTCGGCGACGACCATGGCCGTTGCCTGCAGCACCTCGACATCCTCGTCGGAGTATTCCTTCTGCGTGCGGTTCTGCACGACGAGCACACCGAGGACCTGGCCGCTGCGCCCGATCGGTACGGCCAGCAGCGAGTGGTAGATTTCCTCGCCTGTCTCCGGCCGGTAGGAGAATGCCGGGTGGCTCGAAGCCTCCGGCTCGTTAACGGTGACGTTGAGCTCGGCGCAGCGGCCGACGAGGCCTTCGCCGCGCTTCATGCGCGTCGTGTGCACGGCGCCGGGGTTGAGGCCTTCACTGGCGAACAGCTCGAGCGAGCCGTCCTGCCGCTTGAGGTAGATCGAGCAGACCTCGGTGACCATGACGCCGGCGATCTGCTTGACGATCTTGTCGAGGCGCGCCTGCCCGTCGTCGAGCTCGGACATGATCTCCCGCAGACGCCGCATGATCACACGCAGCGCCGGCTCGGTCGTCATCACTCGTGGCTCGTCGCCTCGCCTCTGCATAGGTCGTGCCGCCCGGGTG
>CAZOOS010000126.1:3685-7370 GCA_964581475.1 uncultured Hyphomicrobium sp. | reverse complement strand
ACTCGCGGTCCTCGCGCGTTTCCGTCCACAGCGGGGTGAGGATGAACTCGTCGCGTCCAGGCAGCTTCTGCGCCTGCGAGCGCTGCTCGGCGGTGTCCTGCAGGATGGCGTCGACGGCGAGCATGAGCTGGCGCGCCTGCTCGTAGGCGGCTTCGCCCTCGCGCGGATCCTTCGGCTCGACGGGTGCGGCAGCCTGTGGCGCGGCCTGTGGCGTGCCGGGCGCCGGTGGACCGACGGTGGCCGGCTTGGCCGGCGGCAGCGCCGTCTCGGCAACCTTCTCAGGTTTGCCTTCGCGCGCGGACTTGGAAATCAGCTCGGCAATGCCGTCGCGGTGCGCGCCCTGCGCACTGGCCGAAATGGATGCAGCGAAAAACGCGGCGAATGCCAGCGTGGCGGTAGGCCAACGAACGTCGGCAGCCATGACCAAAGCCTCCAAAACACAGGCCGCACGGAGCCGCAGAATTCAGGCTATTCGATGTTTCGCGCTCAGCCGATGGCCTTGGCGAGAGCGACGAGTTCTAGCAAGCGCTGGTCGATCTGGCGCGCGTCCGTCAGCACCAGCATGTGGGTAAGCGCCTCGCCCTTGCCAAGACCGCCGCCGGCCTGTCCTTTTCTGACCACATCATCAAAAGGATGCTCACCAAGCGCCAGGTGCAGGCGCAGCTCCTTGGCGGAAATGCCGAGTGCGGCGAACACGTTCGGGTCGCCGATGGCAATGGCGCTTTCCCGCGCGGTGAAGTCGGCGGCAGGCCGCACCGACTTGATCTTGGCCAGCACGTGCTGCGCCAGCGGGCGGTAGGCCTTGGCCTTGGCGAGCAGGGCGTCAACGTCGCTGGACGGCGCTGGCGCCGATGCCGGTGGCGGAGGAACGGGCGCCGGCGTGTCGGCCACGGGCGAAGCGACCGGCAGCGTCGTCGCCAGCACGCCCTCGCGCCGCCGCCGCGGGCGCGTCCGGGGCGCATCCTTCGGCGCATCGGCGTAGATGGGTTTGCCGCCATTGTGGTGGATGCGCTCCAGCCACGAAGCCCGCGAGAACATGAGCCCCTTGTGGCGCAGCCAGTCGATGATGTCGTTGCGCTGCACTTGGCCCGAAGCGGCGATCTCGCGCATCCACTCGGCCAAGTCGCGGCCCGTGTTCTCCTTCAGGCCGTCGATGAAGGCGCGTTCTTTCTCGCCGAAGTCGGTCGCCATCGCGCGTCCTCAAATCCACCGGCGCGACTTCGCCTTGTAGTCGAGGTAGGCCTTGCCGAACCGCCGCTCGAGGTGACGCTCCTCGGGCAGTATGGCGAGCCAGGTGACGAAGACGGCGAAGGCGGCGGCAGCGATGGCAAACCACACGTTCTTGGTCAGCTCGGCGATGCCGAGCAGGATCATCGTGTCGGCGAGGTAGATCGGATTGCGGAAGCGCCAATAGGGGCCGTCGGTGACCAGCGCCGCGACTCCGACATCCGGCCGCACCGTCGTGCCGTGCCGGCGCAGCGTGACGATCGCCCAGACGAGCAAGGCGATGCCGACGGCGCCGATCGCCACCCCACCGGTGCGCGCCGCGAAGTCGTTCGTTCCCGGCCAAGTTAGCGGCGCCAGATAGCCGAGCGCGATGCTGGCGATGACGCCGGCGCCCAAGAGGATGGGCGGCCAAGGAATGTGGCTCGGCCGATCGGGGGATTTGTAGGGGTCAGTCGACATGGCTGCTCCGATGATCGTCGAAACCCGACGTTTACACCAGATGCGCGGCCAGGCGGCAATCTCACGCCGGCGGCTCTATGGGCCGCGGCCTATCTCGGCGCCGGGGTGACGTCGGTCGACTTGATTGCCAGCTCGGCATCGAGATCGAAGGTCTTGCACTGCTTGATGCCCAGTTGGCGATTGTAGGCTTCGAGCATGGCGCGGTCCTTGAGGTACTGGCCGTCTGGGTCGATGCCTTCCTTGGTGCCCCCGAAGATCGGCGTCGTCAGCGACTGCAGACTGCGCGAAGCGGCCGAGGTCTTCTTGTTGGTGTCGTAGCCGCGCATTTGCAGGATGCGGATCTGCATCGTGCCGGTGAGCTTCTTGCAGTCGAACTTCAGCTCCTCCTCGCTGAGCTGATAGCCCGATCCCTGCAGCGCACCGGTGGTGACGCCATCCGACGGCGGAGGAATGTCGCTGACGAGATTAGGGGGCGTGTCCACGTTCTTGCTCGCGCAGCCGCACGCAAAGACGCTCGCGACTGCGAAGATTTGAGCCCGGAAACGGACCATTCGATTCACCCACCCGCTGCGGCTAACGAGCCCCCAATCCGGGCGGATTGAAGGCGCTGCCTCGTGGCGCTGGGCCGCGGGGACGGTCTTAGCCTCCGGTTGCGTGGAACCGCCGCCCGCTGTTCAATGGCGCGGCGGCGCTTGGTCTCCTCGGAAAGGTCAACGGGTATATGCATATCAAGTGGGTTGCTGCTTTCAGCGTGGGATTGACCGCGCTCTTTTCCGCGCCCGTCGGTGCCGAGGATGAGCCCAAGAGCTTCACCTGCACGTTCGCTGCCGGGAATGCGGCGACCTTCGAGGACGGGGCCTTCAAGAGCAAGGCGCCCGAACCGATCATCTTCGCCATCACCGACATCGATCTCGACAAGCAGACGGCGCAGCTCTTGCCCGAGGGCAGCAGCAAGCCCGGCTCGCTGAAGATCGTGCGCTCGATCAGCGCCAACCACTTCCTCGAGGTGGTCAACGAAGGTTTTCTCAATCTGACTACCGTCTACGAAAAGGATGCAACGAGCGGCGCCTATCCGGCCGTGCATTCGCGCCACTTCGGCGTGCTCGGCCAGCCGGTCGTCGCGCAATACACCGGTACGTGCACGGCGAAGTAAGCGACAAACTGTGGATGCCGCGCCGTTTGCGCTCGCGGCGCACGGCCGCCGCAGGCCATCCTGTAGCCCGCCGTCCACCGGAGAGAATGCCGTGACGCTGCACCTCATCAAGCTTTGCGTCGGCGCTGCCTCCATCGAGGAACTGGCCGACTGGCAGTCAGCGCGCGCCGCCGAGCAGAAGAAGGCCGGCAAGGAGCCGCGCATCTTCCACACCACCTTCCAGACGCCCAAGCGCGATGCCGAGCTGCTCGCTGGCGGCTCGCTCTATTGGGTCATCAAAGGCACTGTGCAAGTCCGCCAGAAGCTCATCGGCTTCGAGCAAGGCCAGAAGCCGGACGGCACGCCGGCCTGTCTCATCCTTCTCGATCCCGCGCTCGTGCCGGTGCGGCCGGTTCCGCGCCGCGCCTTCCAGGGCTGGCGCTACCTGACGGCGGGCGACGCGCCGGCCGACCTTGGCCGCGGCGACAAGCAGATTGCCGAGCTGCCGGCCAAAATGCGCCGCGAGCTGGCCGAGCTCGGCCTGATCTAGTCAGGCGTGTTGACGGCGAGCGCCACCCGGTGTCAGACCCATCCCATGTCACGACCGCGCTTCACGGCTCTTGTCGATAGCCTGCCGGCCTTCGTGCCCTTCGTCGGCCCGGAGGCGCAGGAGCGCGCCCGCGGCCGCGCCTTTCGCGCGCGGCTCGGCGCAAACGAAAGCCTGTTCGGTCCGTCGCCGAAAGCGCTTGCCGCCATGCGCGCGGCGGCCGACGGCAACTGGATGTACGCCGATCCCGAGAGCTACGAATTGCGCGCGGCGCTGGCTGATTTTCACGGCGTTGGCCTCGACAACATCGTCATCGGCGA
>CAZOOS010000126.1:0-3585 GCA_964581475.1 uncultured Hyphomicrobium sp. | reverse complement strand
CGTTCTGGGCGGCCGATGCGTTACGGGGGCTCATCGGCGGGCTGCCCGCCGGCGTGCTGCTGCTGCTCGACGAGGCCTATTGCGATACGGCGCCGGCGGCAGAGCTGCTGCCGCTTGACGCCGGCAACGCACAGGTCTTGCGCTTGCGCACCTTCTCCAAGGCCTATGGCCTCGCTGGCGCCCGCATCGGCTATTGCCTCGGTGAAGCGCGCGTCATCCGCGCCTTCGAGAAGATCCGCAATCACTATGGCATCAATCGCGTCGGCCAGATTGGCGCGCTGGCCGCGCTTGAGGATCAGGAATATCTCGCCGAAGCCGTGGGCCGCATCATCAGGTCGCGCGACATCATTGGTGCCATCGCGCGCGCGAATGACCTCACACCTCTGCCTTCCGCGGCCAACTTCGTCACCATCGATTGCGGGCGCGACGGCGACTTTGCCAAGCGCGTGCTCGACGGGCTGCTGGCGCACGACGTGTTCGTCCGCATGCCGGGTGTCGCGCCGCTCAACCGCTGCATCCGCGTGAGCTGCGGTCGCGACGAGGATCTCGCCATTTTTGCCGACGCGCTGCCGCTCGCCTTGGCCGGCGCCGGTTGAGCGGGTGCGCCAGCAACCCAGGCGCGGTTGGCATTCCGTTAAGCCACCGCCCCCAGAATGCGCCACCGCATCGCCCCATCCCGAGGCCAAATAGATGTCCGAAGCGCTGCTTGAATATCCGTCCTGGTCGTTTCAGCTCATTTTCGTTCTCGCGGTGCTCTACCTCGTGTTCGGCCTGGTGAACCCGTCCTGGGTCCTGGCCAGCAAGCGCAGGACCGTCGCCATCGTCGCCACCGTTGTCATGCTCATCGCCGCGACCCTGTTCTACCTGGCGATCCGGCCGCTGCCGGGCGCGCTCGAGGCGCCAGCCCCCATCGGTACCGAGCCGCCGGTGCCACAGTCGACCCCTGCGCAGCCCTAACCGAGCGCAGCCAAGGCAAAAACGGTTGACCCGCTCGCCCGCGGCATGCCTCTAAGGGGGGGCCGGACTTTCCGCGCGCTGCCGGACCCGCACCGTAGCTCGCGCGCGAGACTGCCATAACAGACCGGCTATTGCCGGCAGCCTAGGGAGAGAAAAAATGCGTGGTGTCTTCGGAGTGCTCGTCGGCCTTGTCCTGTTCGCGGTCGGCTTGGCCGGACTCGGCTTCGCACTCGATCAGATGATGACGCAGACCGACCCGAATGCGGCAATGAAGGCGCTCGCGGGGCTCGGCACGTTCGTGATCGTGAGCCTGGCGTCGGTCATCGTCATCAGCTACTGACGCGGCCGGTTTCCGTTAGGGCCACCGGCGCAGCGACCCCGCGGCGAACGTCCACTCGGGTGTAACAAGGTCGCCCTCGAAAGCCGCCGCATACCACGGTGAGCCGTCGGCGGCGGCCGGGTTCTTGAGCACGTGCATCTCCTGCGCCGGCATGTAGCTCTGCACCAGCAGGAAGCGCTTCTCGCCCGTTTGCGCGTTCTCGACGACATCGGCGACGAGGACCGCGTGGCCGGGGAAGCCGCCCTTGATGAAAACGTCGCCGGCCTGCAGTGTCGGCAGCGTCGCCGGCTTCAGCTCGTGCGCGAGCGAGTAGGTGCCGGCGTAGGCGAACACGTAATCCATGTACTTGCGGAACGATGCGTAGCCGCTGTCGCGGCGCGCCGAAAAGCTGAGGCTGCGAACAGCCATTCGCCGCGTAACCGCATGATGGCGTCGGCGCACTGCTGCAAATCGCGTTTGCCGACGTCGATGTCGATCACCGCGGCGTGCACGTCCTGCCGCCATTTCCGAGCACCGGTGTAGATCAGCACCGGCGACTTGGCCGGCTTCATTGGCAGCCCGCGTAGCCACGCCGCCCAACTGCCCGGCGCGGCGACCGCGCGCACGAAGCCGGGCGGTGGAGGGAAGCGCTGCTCGAGGTTCTGTTCACCGGGCGCGAATTGCCAGGCATACGCGGGTGCGGCGATAGCACCTGCGGCTGCGGTCAGCTGAAAAACTGCAATGAGGATGAGCGTCAGGTTACGTCGCATGGCGCGAACGTGCGATGCCCCTGTGGCGCGGCGATGGCGCTTACTGGGTGTAGGAGAAGGCGCGGCTCTGCCACGGCGTCACGAACATCTGCTGCGCCCACCTTGGCGAATTGGGCGACGCCTCGCCGGTCTTCTTGCGCCTGCCGGCGAGGTCGCTCGGCGTGCGATAGGCGCGCAAAGCCGTACGCTTCTTGGCGCGGGGCGTCCTGGCAACCGGCGCGCTCTCGGATTCGTTGGCGGCGACGTCATCCGTTGGCGTCGCAACCTCGATGACCGGCAACGTCGGCGGCACGTCGGTCGCAACGTCCGAGGCGGCGGCAAGCTGGACGTTCTCCGGCCCGGCGTCGGCAACCTGCTCGATCTTTGCGGGCAAGCGGCCGGCGCTGGTTGCAGGCAACTCATCGCTGGCGATGGCGGTCGCGTGGCGCGAGGGCTCCAACGCCGAGGTGGTGATCGGCGACACGCCGACGGCGCTCTCCTGCGGCTCGATCAGCGCGGCGGTCGAAAGCGCCGGCAGCTCCGCGTCGGATTGCATGATCTCGCGCTCCGCCATCAGGCGCGCGCTCTGCACGTAGCCGAGGCGCGCCAGCGACGACTGCTCGGCAACGGTGAGGGCGCTCGAACAGGGACAATTCGCCGGGCCGGCGAGCACCGCGAGGCCGAGGCCGCCGATGAACAGCACGGAAAGCGATCCCGTCCAGCGCAGGCGTGCCCCGCTACGCGCGGGCGCCGCCGCTGCGGAGCGATGCGCCTTCCGCCCAGCCGGTCGTTGTGACGGCAGGACGCGATAGCCGCCGACGCTCGTCGCATCGCAGGAATAGTCGCTCAGCGACGCGAATTGGTCGAGCACCCGCGCGAAGCTGTCGGTGGGGCTGGCGTGGCCTAGGTCGGACGTGACGGCGCGCATGGCGCGGCTCCAGTTGTCCTGCGGATGCTCCGGCTCGCTGGTACGCCGACTGAGGCGGCAAGCGCAGAGCATTGAAAACCGAGCCAATTCGGCTCATCCACCCGCGAACGTGCCACGCATATGGTGAATTTTCTACAAATATTCTCAGGGGGTGAAGGCATGTGCTGCCACGGCTGTATAGGCGCCCGAACGGGAGGAACCCGGAGCGGCTAGGCCGTCCGGGCTCCCTTGGGCTCATCTGATTTCGAGCGGTGCGCCTAAGGCTGCAATCCCAGCTCCATTGGAAGGCCCTGCCCGTCTTTTCGGGCTAGTTCGCGGATGTGTTGCTACACCCCGCGATCGCTCGTTCGAATTTTCGGATCGGCCGCCAGCCGTAACGTCCATCAGGGCGTCGCGCATAGCGGCATGAGCTGATCGGGTGGCCACATTTTCTTAGACCTCCTTTGCCGTGGAAGGTCATACAACCCTGCGCCCGTATGGCTAACGTGTCAACCGAAGAGCCCCGCAGCGAACGCGTGGCCGGCATGGTTAAGGCGTTATTAAAATCGTCGCGGTAGGTTGCGCGCACGCTTGCCCCTCTCTGGTGCCGTGATGCGGTCCGTTCTCAGCTTCTTCTCGATGCTCGCCCTCGG
>CAZOOS010000125.1:0-7371 GCA_964581475.1 uncultured Hyphomicrobium sp. | reverse complement strand
TCTTGCGAAGCATGTCGTTCCCCCATACGCGAGCCCTTGCCGGGTCTTGCTTTTCATCGTCCCCGACTTTGCTCATGAAAGGCAAATCGGGCGCCCTCAAGGCCTTGACGCGAGCCATCAATCGACGCATGCGTGGCGTAGCAGCAGAAATCATTGCTGAGGCGAAGAGACGGGCCAGCGAGCAAGCTGATCGGCGCACGTTGGGGAGGTGGCATGGCGGACGAACTGATCCCGCCCGATGTCCGCGAGTTCATCCTGCGAAACATCGATTCCATCGCGCACTTGGAGGCGCTGCTGCTGCTTTTTCAGCAGCCCGAGATCAAGTGGAGCGCCGCGGGCGTCGCCGAGCATCTCTATATCGAGACCGACCAGGCCGCCGAGGTTCTGCAGCACTTGTGCGAGGCCGGATTGGCCGGCTGCAACGACGCCGTCTATTGGCTCAACGACGCGCCGGCGGGCCAGTTGGATGTCGTGCGGCGGTTAGCCGAGCTCTATTCCAACCACCTCATTCCGGTGACAAATCTCGTTCACGCCAAGCCGTCGAGTATCCGCAAATTTGCGGCGGCCTTCAAATTTCGCAAGGACAAGTAATATGGGTCCTCTGATCTATAGCCTTTGTGCCCTCGCCGCAGCCACCTGCGCCTACATGCTACTGCAATCCTATCGCCGCGGCGGCTATCGGTTGCTGCTGTGGAGTGGCCTGTGCTTCGTCGGCCTGACGCTCAACAATTTGATCCTGGTCGCAGACAAGATCATCGTGCCGCATACGGACTTATCGCTCTGGCGCACGTCGGTAGCGCTCGCCGCCATGACCGTGCTGCTTTACGGCTTGATCTGGGATGCTGAGTGATGGGCGCGGATATCTACCCCATGCTGATGGGCGCCGTGGCCATGGCTTCGTTCGTGGCGACGCTGTTCTTCCTGCGCTTCTGGACACAGACGCGCGATACGCTCTTCTTGTTGTTTGCCGCGGCCTTCGCGCTCGATGCGGTCTCGCGCGTCGCGCTGGCGCTCAGCCATCCTTCCGATGAGCTAGAACCATTCTATTATCTAGCGCGCCTGGTGATGTTCGGGCTCATCATCGCCGCCATCATCCAGAAGAACCGGCCGCGCCGCACGCGCTAGCCGCTGCCGCTGCGCGCCAAGGGGCTCTGCTGATTGCCGTACAGTGTGCGACGAGCCGGCCGGGCAATCCATAGTCCCGGTCGGCCCGCATTGGCTTGCAATTAGAAGCGGCTGGTCACCGTCACGAAGTAGGCCTGCGGCGAGCCCGGCGTGATGTTGTTGTTGTTGTGCGCCGTTGAATAGTACTCGGTGTCGAGCACGTTCTCGACGTTGAGCTGCGCCTCGAGATTCTCGTTGATGTCCCAGAACAGTGCCGCGTCGAGACGCGCAAAGCCCGGCAGCGTCACCGTATTGTCGATGTTGGCGTACATCCCGGTACGGCTGAGCACGCCAAGGCCGGCAGCCCAATTGGGCAGGAAGTGATACTTGTTCCACAGCGAGAAGGTGTGATGCGGAACGAGGGCAACTTCCTTGCCTTGCTGCGCGGCCGAGCCGACCAAGACCTCAGCTGTCTGGTAGCCGTAACCTGCGACGACCTCCCAGTCTTCGGTCAAGTACCCGGTCAGCGCCAGCTCGCCGCCTTCGCTGCGCGTTTTGCCTAGTTGCCCGACCTGTCCACTGGGTGTGGTAACGAACGTGTTCTCGCGATCCAGCATGAACAGGGCACCGGTGAAGAAGAGGTGGGGCGTGATGTCCCACTTGAAGCCAATCTCCCGGTTGAGGAACTCCTCGGGCGCCAGGTTAGCCGTCCCCGTCACGCCGCCCGAGAGGCTGGCGAACTGATCGCCGGTCGAGGGAAGGAACGACTTCGAGTAGCTGACGTAGAACGACAGCTGCTCGAGTGGCTTGAACACCGCGCCGACGCGTGGCGACCAGACGTTGTCGACGCGATCGAGTTGCTGCCCGCTGGTTTTGTTGGTGAAGTCGACATCGAAGTGATCGAAGCGGATGCCGCCGATCACCTCGAAGTAGCGGCTCATCTCGATCTGATCCTGCACGTAGACACCGGCGAGCGTAACGTCGGTGTGAAGCAACGGGCCCTTGGGTTGGTTGAACGGAACGGAGCACGTCGTCGTCGGGAGCGTTACCGTGCACACCGTGGGAGTCAGCGAAGTGGGCGAGCGCTGGTTGTCCGTTTCCTGATAGCCGAGGTCCGTACCCACGAGCAGGGTGTGGTGGATGCCACCACCCATGTTCACTTTCGCGGTGAGATCGGTCTGATTGAAGATGCTTTCGCGTTCCGTCAGGTTGTTGTAGGCGGCTAGGTTTACTTGATTGGCATTGCTTACCGCGCTGTTGGGGAAGATGTTCTGGTAGAACTTCTCATAGCTTCCGTACTGGGTGTGGTTCTTGAGCTTGATGCCGTTGTCGAATTTGTGCTCGACAATCGCCGTCGCGACGTGCGACTCGAACGTCATGTAGCTTTCATCGGGATTGCCGAAGAACGTCGACGGCTCGGTCTTGAAAGGCTTGCCGTTGCGGGATGGAATGCCGCGATCGACCGTCCGGTCGTCGTTGAAATACTCGTAGGCGAGGTGCACGACGGTGTCGTCGTCCGGCTTGAAGGCAATCTTTGGGTTGATGCCGAAGCGCTCCAGGTCCACGAAATCGCGGTAGCTTCCGGAATCCTCGTACATGCCGAGGATTCGGAACGCGAAGTCGTTGGTGATCGCCTGCCCGGCGTCGACCTCGACGCGCTTGGTGTCAAATGAACCGTATGTCGTCGTTGCCTCGTAAAGGCGCTCGCCCTCCGCTTTCTTGGTGACGCGGTTGATGACGCCGCCGCCGCCGCCGCGGCCAAAGATCATGGCGTTCGGGCCCTTCAGCACCTCGACGCGTTCGATATTGTACAGGTCGCGGAAGTACTGGACGTCGTCGCGGATGCCGTCGGTGAAGAAGTCGGCCGTGGTGCTGACGCCGCGGATGGTCGGCGCGTCGCGATGGCCCTCGCCCTGCCCGACGACGATGCCGGGGACGTAGGACAGGACCTGGCGCATGTCGCGCGAGCCCTGATCTTTCGCCAACTCCTTCGGCACGACCGTGATCGACTGCGGAATGTCGATGAGCGGCGTATCGGTCTTCGTCGCCGTCGAGGTGCGCGTCGCCAGATAGCCATCGACGCCGCCCGGGTTTGGGTTGCCGAGTGGGCCGCCAGAGGTGGACTCGGTTGACTGCGCCGGCGGTACGGGCTCAGGCGTAACCGCGGCGGCGGTCGAGGGTGCCGCCTTCTTCTTGGCGGCCGATTTCTTTTTCGCTGCGGGTGCCTGGCTCGCCTCGATCACGACCGGTGGCAACTGCTGGGAGTCTGCAGCTTCCTGGCTCTGCGCCGACAATGACGACACGCCGATGGCTATTCCAACGACTGCGGAAAGCGACGCGGTTGAATACGACTTCGACTGGGCACTGCGCCGTTCGAGCGAGGTCGGCGCCACAGAGCACGCAGCAGGCGCGCGCCCGCTGCTACGCAAAATACCACTCATAGAAACGCACTCCCGCACTCATACTCAACGCTTCGCCCCCGCGTCACGCAAAGGGGGCGCCGGAACGCCACTTCCAGCAACGGCGATCACCGGGGGGTGAGGCAACGTTCCGATTCTTGACTGGTATAGTCAAGTTCCCGATGGGAGGCGCGCGTGAACGGCTAACCGCTGTGTTGCCATTGCCACACGCTCGAGGACCGCGACGTGTCGATCATTAGCGTCGTATCCGCCACCGGTCGGAGAGACTTGGGCATGGCGCGCCGCAAAGAAAAACATCCCCGGACGGGTCCGGGGATGCGCGGATCTGTGAGCCGATAGGCGGGCGTCAGCGATTGAGCGCGACGACCAGCGCTTTCGGGTTGCCGCCGTTGTCGCTGATGAAGCTCTGGAACAGGTTGTCGAGGAACGACGTCATCCAGAACCCGATCACCTGCGCGTCGCGGACCTTGTAGGTATCGCCGCGCTTGACGACCAGCCAGCGCACGTCATAGCCGTCGCCGCTGGCCAACGTGATGCGGCTGTCGACGTAGGTGCCGCGCGCGTCTTCCTTCGACTGCGCCGTGACGATGAAGCGGGCGACCGGATACTTCGGTGCTTCCTTCGAGGCATAGCGCGCAATGAAATTGATCATGCCGTTGTAATAGATCGGACGATCGGTCTTCGGCAGGCTGCGGGCGTACTCGCCAAGGGCGCTGATGCCGATCGATGGGATGTCGGCGTTCGAGTTGAGCACCATGGCGAACTGCGCGGTCGAGCCCGAACGCGAGGCAGCGAGCAACTCGTTGCCGACGCGCTTCATGAAGCCCGCTGGGCCCTCGCGGCGCACGACCGGCGCCGCCGCTTCCTTCGCGGCCGGAGGCGTCACCTTCACCGCCGGGGTCTGCGCCGAGGCGCCCATCGACATCGCAAGCAACGTCACGCAGGACAACGCCAGCGCGCACAAGAAGCTTTGCCGCGGCGAAGCTAGGGTCACGGGGGACTTCATTCGGTCGGGCTCCCTCCAGAGGGGGTACGAACTATCATCGGCAGCCGTTTTGATGCCGGCCGGCCCGGGCCGCTTCGGCTGTATTAGCCATGCGAAGCCTCTCTCCGTCAAAGGGTGGCGAGAGATAACGTCGAATTTTTGGACGGGGGCGGCGTCAGGCATGGGCGGCATCCGGCAAAGACGCAGGTGTCATTCGCGGCCATAGGGCCTTGAAGCGATAGAGTTCGCTGGGCGGAATCTCTTTGTGGCCGAGAAGTGTCGCAACGCGGTCCACTTCGCTCTGTGATGTCCGCGGCGCAACACTCAAGAGCACACTCATTTCGCGCGTCGGGTGTACGAGGATCAGTTCGTGGCGCGTGCCCGAGAGCGAGGCGCGCACGTGATGCGCAACTCCGGTGAAGGATGCCAGCGGTGCAACCCACGTCCAGGAGCGGAAATATCCGCCCTCCGTGACGCTGACGAGACCATCGGCGATGTCGACCGTGCGTGTGGTCGAAAGGCGCGCCACGAGGCGGCTCGTCGGCAGCGCCAGGAGATAGATGACAAAGCCGATGGCGCCCAGAATCTCGACCCCGAGCGCCGGATGCTGCCCGACGATGGCGCGCGCATCAGGCGCCAGGAGCGCCTGAAAGACCACGGCTAACGCGACGAACGTGCCGCCGAGGGCGGCAGGCACGACGAGGACCAGCAAGGCGATGGCGGCGCGCTGGGAGCAGGTTTGGGAGAGACGGAGGGGCAGTTGAGCAGGGACCGGTGGCTCGACCCGGTCGTAGATGGCAACGCGCATGTAGAGTATCCGCGGATCGAGAGGTGGTTGCGTCGGAAAGTAAACGCAGGTGCTTACCGCTCGGTTAATCGATGTGCCGAAAGGAACCCACATGTTGCACGACTGCAGCGCTTGACACATAAACATATCTTTATATGCTCTGCGCAACAAGGAGCACGTGGTGGCCGGATCATTCGCCAGCGATGACATTGTAACGGCGCTGAAAGCGGCGGCCGAGCCGACGCGCCTGCGCATCCTGCTGCTGCTCACGGCCGGCGAACTGAGTGTCAAGGATCTGACGGTCATCCTCGGGCAGAGCCAGCCGCGCATCAGCCGGCATTTGAAGCTGCTCGCCGAAGCAGGTCTGGTGGAACGCTTCCGCGAGGGGAGCTGGGCCTACTTCCACGTTTCCGACCGGTCCGCCGGCGGGCGCCTCGCACTCGACATTCTCGGCCTCGTCGACGGTTCGGATCGGGTCATCGCCCGGGATCGCGAACGTGCCGATGCCTTGAAGCGCGAACGCGAAGCCTCCGCGCAGTCCTATTTCCAGGCCCACGCCGCCGATTGGGACCGGATCCGCGCCCTGCACATCGCCGAGCAGAGTGTCGAGCAGGCGATCGTCGAGGCGCTCGGGCGCGGGCCGTTCAAGCTGCTCATCGACCTCGGCACCGGCACGGGGCGCATCCTCGAATTGCTCGCCGACCGGTACGAGCGCGGCATCGGCTTCGACCTCAACAACGCCATGCTCGCCTATGCGCGCAGCAACCTGTCGAAGGCAAGGCTCGCCCGCGCACAGGTGCGCCACGGTGACCTCTATGCCCTCAGCCTGCCCGACGCCGTCGCCGATGCCGTGGTCATGCATCAGGTGCTGCACTTCATTTCCGATCCGGCGCTGGCGATCCGAGAGGCGGCGCGCGTGCTGGCGCCCGGCGGCCGGCTCCTGATCGTCGATTTCGCCCCGCATGACCTCGAGTTCCTGCGCGAGGAGCACGCTCATGACCGACTCGGTTTTGCCGGCGCGCAAGTGGAGCACTGGATGAAGGATGCCGGGCTGGAGCCGCGACTGCAACGCGATCTGGCTCCCGCTGCCGACGCCGGTCCGCAGGCGCTCACCGTCTCGCTGTGGCTGGGCGAGCGGCCGCAGGCGGCGGCGACGCTCGACAAACCGGCGCGCCCGCGCGCCCTTCAGGAGGCTCCGTGATGGCCATAGCATCGGAACGCAAAAGCCGGCTGCTCGGGGCCGGCGAGATCGACGTGTCGTTCGAGTTCTTCCCCCCGAAGACCGAGAAGATGGCGCAGGCGTTGTGGAGCGCGGTCGAACGCCTGGCGCCTCTGCGTCCGGAATTCGTCTCGGTCACCTACGGCGCGGGCGGCTCGACCCGCGAGCGTACGCACAACACCGTGGTGCGCATCGTCAACGAGACGGCGCTCAAGCCGGCCGCGCATCTCACCTGCGTCGCCGCCTCGAAGGAAGAGGTCGACGCCGTGGCCAAGGACTACTGGGAATCCGGCGTGCGCCACATCGTGGCCCTGCGCGGCGACCCCGCCGGCGGTCCGGACACCCACTATGAGCCGCACCCGGGCGGCTATATCAACGCCGCCGATCTCGTTGCCGGCCTGAAACGCATAGCGCCCTTCGAGGTGTCCGTTGCCGGCTATCCCGAGAAGCACCCGGACAGCCCGAGCGTTGCCGCCGACATGGACAACCTCAAGGCCAAGGTCGACGCTGGCGCCGATCGCATCATCACGCAGTTCGGTTTCGACAACGCGCATTACCTGCGCTTCCTGGAGCGCGCCCGCGCCGCCGGCATCTGGGTGCCGATCACACCCGGCATCGTGCCCATCCACAACTTCAAGCAGGTCGCGGCCTTTGCCGCGCGCGCCGGTGCCTCGATGCCCTCGTGGCTGGCACGCCGCTTCGACGGGCTGGAAAACGACCCGGCGACGAGCCATCTCGTGGCTGCCGCCGTCGCCACCGAGCAGGTGATGGATCTCGTCGACGAAGGGGTGAAGAAGTTCCATTTCTACACCCTCAACCGCGCCGACCTCGTCTACGCCATCTGCCACTTGCTGGG
>CAZOOS010000124.1:0-7372 GCA_964581475.1 uncultured Hyphomicrobium sp. | reverse complement strand
ACTATCCGCTCATCGAGGTCGGCGTCATGGAGCTCAACCGCAACCCGGACAACTATTTCCAGGAGATCGAGCAGGCCGCCTTCTCGCCCTCCAACGTCGTCCCCGGCATCGGTTTCTCACCCGATAAAATGCTGCAGGCGCGCGTCTTCTCCTATGCGGACGCGCACCGCTACCGGCTCGGCACGCACTACGAGATGCTGCCCGTCAACCGCCCCATCTGCCCGGTCGCCCACTATCACAAGGACGGGCCGATGCGTTTCTTCCCGCAGGAGACGGGATCGACGGACGCCTACTACGAGCCCAACTCGTTCGGCGGCGCCAAGGAGGACAAGCGCTTTGCCGAGCCGCCGTTGCAGCTCTCCGGTGCCGCCGACCGCTACAACCATCGCGACGGCAACGACGACTACAGGCAGGCGGGCGACCTGTTCCGCCTGATGCCGGCGGATGCGCAGGCGCGCCTGATGGACAACATCGTCGAAGCCATGCAGGGCGTGCCGGCGGAGATCGTCGAACGGCAGATCGGCCACTTCACCAAGGCCGATCCGGCCTACGGGCGCGGCGTTGCGCAGCGCACCGGCCTCAACGTCACCGCCGAAGCCGCCGAGTAGGCGCGTGAGTTGCGGGCGTGGAGGACTCGCCCGCAACCCGTGAATTGGCGGCATGCCACCTCCCTCACCGTCATGCCGGCGCAGGCCGGCATCCACGCAAGTCTAGGGTGTCGCCGCGGTGATGTTGAAGGGTGGCGCAGCGCATGTGGCCATTTCAGTCAAGCGCGCCTGTTGAAACTGGCGTGGATCCCGCTCTTCAGCGGGATGACGTGGGTGAGTGGCAATCGTCGCCCGGCCGTGAGCCGTGGGATGACAGTGTTGGTTCAAGGCCAGGAGCACGAAATGACAATTATGGAAAAGCCCGTGAGCAAGGGGGCGGGCGGCATCGTCGGGGAGTTGGTCACCGAGGCGCGGCTCGATACGCTCAACGCCGCGCTTGCCGCGCATGGAGTCGATTCCAGTCGGATCATCACCATTTTCGAGGTGCCGGGCCACGGCGCCGCCAACGCGCCGCCGCGGCGCTACCGCGTCCTCTACCGCAGGCCTTGAGCAGTGCCGATCGGCACTCTCGACTGAGCGCGGCGCTCTGCGTTCCGCATTCCCTCGGCTTGCTCGCTCGGCGATTTTGAGCGCGACTTTTCCAAGCCCGGAGGCGCGCTCTGCACGGGTTGCAGTCATAATCGGCTTGCGCTCAAAAAAAAGCGCGCCGGCGTGCCGTTTTGCGCCAAGTCTTTGCGTGAACTTAGCTCCGCAGCGCACTGAATTTTAAGCAAAATAGTTGCAATTTGTATGGGTCTTTCAAGCGTGCCTTAGCGCGCCGCCCCTGTAGCCGAGGACCCTGTATCATGCGTATACGCCCCCTCCTGCCGACCTTCTTATTATTATCGACAGCCGCCGTGCTTCCCGCCGCCGCCGGCCCCTACGACATCTGCATCGCCGCCGCCGACAGCGTGAACTGCATCATCGAGCAGGCCGAGTTCGCGCGTCAGCGCAACGCCGAGATCGATGCCTCGATCGCCAACGTCGCCCGCATCCGGGCGTACGAGTGGGCGCGCAACGCCGAGATCGCCGCCTCCATCGCTGCTGTCAACGCCCAGCGTACTCGCCAGCTCGAGATCGAGCAGAACGCGCTCTCCACCCGCGTGCTCGCCGTCGCCAACGCCGAGCGCAACCGCCGCTTCGCCGCCTACCAGAACAAGCTGGCGACCGAGTCGGTGGAACGTGTCGCCTCCCTTCGCAAGTGGGAGCTGGCGATGAGCACGACGCACTGCAAGTCGCCGCGTTCGCGCACGCCGCGCTGCGCCGCCGAGCGCGCGCAGAAGTTCGCCAAGCGGCAGAATGCCCTTGCTACCGCTTCCGTCGAGCGCGTGCAGGCCGAGCGCGCCCGTCAGTTCGCCGCGGCGCGCAACGCCGAGATCGCGGCTTCGATCGCCGCCGTCGCCCGCAACCGCGTCAGCCTAGCCATCAATACAACCCACTGCACGGGCATCGAGATCACGCCGCGCTGCGAAGCCGAGCGTAGACGCGAGCTGACGCTGGCGCTGACGCACTGCAAGTCGGCGACCGACACGAGCCCGCGCTGCGCCGTCGAGCGCGACCGCGCCTTCCACATCGCCCGCAACGCTGAGATCGAACGTTCGCTCGCCGCCGTTGCCCGCAATCGCGCCGCCACGCTCGCCATCAACACGACGCACTGCACCGGCATCGAGATCACGCCGCGCTGCGCCGCCGAGCGCGACCGCGCCTTCCACATTGCCCGCAACGCCGAGATCGAGCGGCCGCTCGCCGCCGTCGCCGGTGAGCGCGCGCTCCAGCGCAAGCAAGCTGCGGAGGCTATGAACCAGCGCCGCAAGAACGCGCTCAAGGCCGCGCTCTCCGCCTACGGGTCGATCGACTCGCCGCTGGAGACCGGCGCCATCGGAGCGCCCGAGCTGCCTATCGAGCCCGGCCCGACGCCGGCGCAGGATCTCAAGCTGCAGCACGACAGTGCCAACGAGCCGTGCCGTCCTGCCGGCCAGCCGTTCGCGCCGCTTTCCTTCACCAAGGGCATCTCGGTCGATGAAGCGATGGTGCCCGACCTCGATCGCCTCGCCGGCATCGCGGCCATGTGCCCCGGCGTACGCATCGAGGTGCACGGCTATTCTGACGGCAAGGGGTCGCCGTCGACCAACCGCACCAATGCTCAGGCGGGTGCCCAGGCCGTCACCGATTACCTGATCGCCGCCGGCGTTGCTCCGAACCGTATCGCCGCCATCGGCCGCGGCGGCATGCACAGCGTGCTCCCCTACTCCAAGGGCGAGCGTCAGCGCCGCGTCGAGTTCGTCATCCGCGATCCCGGCATGGACGCCGTGGCCCGCCGCGTGATGTGGGACCTCGCCGAGCTGCTCGATCCGACCTATGTTCCGGCGGCCGTCGCCGGCCTCAGCCCCTGATCGGGTATCGTCTTCAGGTTTCTCGGCCCCGAAGGTTGCCACCGCCGATCGCCGCCGAGTTGCACGAAAGGGCCCCTTTACTGGGGCCCTTTTTGCGTTTCCGGCCACACACTTGCCGCTGAACGCCGGATGCGACCTGCACGTTGTTGAAAATGCCCAGATCGCATGGACAACTGGACGTGGCGCGGCCAAACACAGACCCTGTGGCCGCGCGGGAAACCACTCAGGGGCGAGCAAGGCGAGATGCACGCTGACGAGATCAGGCTGGCGGCGGAAGGCGGAGCGTTGACGCTCGAGGGACACCTCGCGGCGTTGCGCAACGAGCGCCCGCGCGTCTTCTGGCTCGGTTTCACGTTCGCCCTGCTGGTGCACGCACTGTTCATCATCGGCATCGGACGCTCGTCCAGCCGCACCCTCGGCAAGGAGGACGGCGCCTCCGACGCCATCGCCGTCGAGATCGTCGACGGTGCGACGTTGAAGGACAGCATGGCGCCGCCGGCGCCACCCGCGGCCGCCCCGCCGGCGCAGCAGCCGCAGCAGCAACAACAACAGCCGCAGCAAGCCCAGCCCGAGGTGCCGCCCACCCCGCTTACGCTGCCCGAGGTCGCCGCGGTGCAACCGCCGCCGCCCCCGCCCGAGGCAGCGCCGCCGAAGGAGACGCCAGCCGATACTCCTGCGCAGGCGCTGCCGGAGGATTTCGCCGATACCCTGGCGGAGCTGCAGGACATGCCGCCCGATCAGGAGAAGCCGCAGACGGCGCCCGAGCAAACGAAAGAGGCGCCCAAGCAGGAGACCAAACCGGCGGAGAAGCCGCCACCCAAACCGGCGGAGCAGAAGCAGCAGCAGGCCAAGCCCAAGCCGAAGCCGCCGCAGAAGCGCACGCAAACCTCGGCGCTCGATCTCTCGGTGCCCAGCGACAACGGCACCGACGGCGACGACAGCGGCAATTCCTCGGCTGTGCAGCGGCCGCCCGGTATCACGCGCTCGGGCGAGAACGACGAGTTTGCGCGCAACGTCATCCGTGCGCTGCAGAAGTCGATGCCTCGCGAGCGCGCCAATGGCCGCGTCACCGTGCGCATCGTGCTGTCGGAGAACGGCAGCCGTGCCGACGTGAAGCTGTTGAAGAGCGGCGGCGATCCGGACCTCGATTTCAACGTGATGTTCGCCGCGCGGCAGACCGCCTACCCGTTCCCGCCCAACAATTCGACGCTTGTCGACCGCACGTTCACCGTCACCTACATCTATCGCTGATGACGCCTGGCGGCCCCCGTGGCGGTAGAGCGATGATCGCCGTTGTGGCAGGCTCTGCCGATGCGATCGTTCGGCCTCATCCTCGTCCTCAGTGTCCTCGTCGGTAGCCTGCCGGCGGTCATCGACCAGTATCGCCGCGACCGCGCCGGTTTCTGGAAGACGCTGCGCCTGTTCGGCGTGTACCTGGTGTTCGTCTTCGCCAACATCGGCGTCATGCTGTGGCTGCTGTCCGGTGCGCCGCCGAGCCTGGCGCGCGCCTTCGCTGCCGGGCTGTTCGGCATTGCCGCCATTTTCTATGCCGGCTTCTGGCTCACGCGGATCGTGCCGCGCTATCGCGAGCTTCCCGCCTGGGTCGATCGCTACCCGAGCGGCGTCGACTTTGCGTCCTGGGCGCTCCTCGCCGCCGCGCTCCTCGTCGCTCTCGTCACCTGAAACGCAACCCCTCTACGGATGCACCCATGGACCCCACGCTTCCCAACGCGCTCGTCGCCCTCGGCCAGCTTCTGCTCGGCGCGCTGTTCGTCTATGGCGGCATCAACCACTTCTTCATTGCCCCCAAGATCGTGCCGATGATGGTGGCGCGCGGCGTGCCCTACCCGTACCTGACGCTCTATGCCGGCAGCATCTTCCAGGCGGTGTGCGGCGCTTGCCTGATGCTCGGCATCCTCGTCGCCCCGGCGGCCCTCGGACTCGTCGCATTTACCATCGCCGCCTCGGTGATGCTGGTGAACTTCTGGGATCTGCCGCAGGGCGAGGCGCGCGAGATGTTGAAGGGCGTTTTCGCTTCCAACGTCGCCATTGTCGGCGGCCTGCTCATCGCCACCGCGCAGGCGATGTGAGACCGGGGCGGAGCAACGCCTAGGACGCATCGTTCAACAATCTGCGAGTACCCGCTCACGCCGCTTGTACGCAAGCGTGATGCAACCGTGGCCGCCGGTGCGCGTTTTGCCTCACCAAGGAGCTAAGGAGAAACTCCAATGAACAAAGCAATCACAGCTACCCTCATTGCCGCCGCGCTCACCCTGGGCGCATCGCAGGCCATCGCCGCAGACGACACGAAAATGGCCCCGGACGACAAGATGACCACCGAGACCGGTCCGGGCGCCGGCACCCCCCCAGGCCAGCCGGCCGGTGGCGAGACCTCCGACCGTACCCCGGAGAAGGCGACGACGACCCCGGATTCGCAAACGACGACGTCCGACGGCGAAACCTCCGACCGCACGCCCGACAAGGACGACGCTACGAAGAAGTAAGGTTCAGCATGCCACGCTGAGCCGCGGGCTCCCGGCGTTCGCGCCGGGGGCCCTCGCATTTCCGGCTGCCTCGCTTTTGGCGCCGGTAGGTCCTATGTGTTTGCCATGCACCACTACCACCACCATCACCACCATCCTGCCGTCCATCAGCGCAAGTTCGATCGCCTGCTTTCGCGCCTGCAAGCGCGGCTGCCCGGCCGCGCCGCCCGCGCCATGGCGTGGCTGATCGGTCCCTCGGCGTCGCTGCTGCGCCTGCCGCTCGCCGTGCTGTTCATCATCGGCGGCATTTTCTCGTTTCTGCCGGTACTCGGTGTGTGGATGCTGCCGCTCGGCATCCTGTTGATCGCCGTCGACGTGGCGCTGGTGCGCCGCTGGGTGGTGAAGACGTGGCCGTGGGTGGAATCGCGCTGGCGGCTGCGTAGCCGCCGCAAGCGCCTGCGCTGGAAGCGATCGCTCGCCGGCGGCGCTCAAGGCGCCGGTGCCGTGCCGCCGACGCGGGCGATTTCGTCGGCCCAGATGAGCAGGCCGAAGTAGACGGTCAGCGCCACGACCCACAGACCGGCGGCCCAATAGACCGTGTTCTGCATGCGCTTGGCGTACTCGCCATAGCGCCCCGACGCGATGTCGCGCGCCATCGAAACGGCTTCGCCGAGATTGGTCGCACGCTGGCGCTGCATTAGCCGGCGACCGCCCGGCGTCATGGCGGAGCCGTGCTCCCCAGAGCTGCCGGGTGATACCAGTAGCTAAGGCACAGCATCGGGACGACGAGCAGCAGCATGCCGCCACCGATGTACCAGAGCCGGAATGTCGGGTCCTGAAACAGCTCCATGGCGCGCCCGTTGGCTGGCAGCAGGCCCCCCCCTCTGGTGCCTCAATTCGCTTCTTTTACAGGTGGGAGCGGCCCGCGTCGCCCGCCGTTCGGGCGCCCGCCGCCCCTGCCTTGGGGGCAGGGAACGCCCGGTCGCGTCCCGCGTTCTACAGTCCTCAGTAACCCCCTGGAGGAACGTCAATGAATTGGGATCGCGTCGAGGGTAATTGGAAGCAGATGACGGGTAAGGTGAAGGAGCAGTGGGGCAAGCTCACTGACGACGACATCGCCCAGATCAACGGCAGCCGCGAACAGCTCGAAGGCAAGCTTCAGGCCCGCTACGGCTACGCCAAGGATCAGGTGAAGAAGGACATCGACGACTGGCTGAACCGCTCCTAATCGCGGCAGCCTGCCCTAGAATAACGCGGCTTCGGCCGCGTTATTCTTTTGGGGCACAGGGGAAGGGAAATTCTTGATCCCCCTCGCAAAACCCTTGTGACCGCCATCGACTCGATCCCACTATGATGCTCAGCGCATGGCTGGGGGGTCGGCGATGAAAACATTCCTTGCAACCACACTCACCGAAACGACGGTCTCACCGGACCGGCGCAGGTTCGAGCTGACCTTCGTCGATGCTGACGGTCAGCAGTATGCGATCAGTATTCCATCCGCCATTGCCGCCGACTTGGTGCCGGTGCTGGAATCTGTTGCCGCGGCACAGCACGCGGGCGCCGGCGAGATGACGCGACTGCCGAAGACGTGCGCCGTCGGCCATGCGCGCGGCGACCGGATGGTGCTGCTGCGCTTCGACGACGAGGCGCCGTATGCTATCGAGCTGGAGGTGGCGCAGGCGCTCGCCGAGCAGCTGCAGGAGCAGAGCGAGGAGCTGTCGGAAGTCGCCCGCCCGGCCTTGCACTGACGGCGCCGCGACGATCACGCACCGCAACGCGAGGTCACGTCGTGGCGGTTGAAAGCTCGCTCTCGCGCGCCACGCGTTCGTAGACCTCGGCCATCGCCTTAATGCGGTACAGCCGCTCGCTGCCCTCTTTGGGCATCAGCTTCATGACCTTGTAGGAGCGC
>CAZOOS010000123.1:0-7389 GCA_964581475.1 uncultured Hyphomicrobium sp. | reverse complement strand
GTCGTGGCGCAGCGCCGCCATGTGAATCGCCGCCGCCGGATCGGGCGCGCCATCGCAGACCGCGAGCACGCGATCCACATCGCCGTGGGCGGTGACGACGAGCGTCAAGACGTCGGCGAGATCGAACGCCAGGCGCCAGCCGACCGGCCAGCGCACCAGCTCGGTCCGCTCCACGCAATCGCGCATCAGCTCGGCAAAGAAGCAGTCGATGATTGCGCACTCGCGCTCCGGCCACTTGGCGCGCCAGTCCGCCTGCGCGAGACGGCGCAGGCAGATGTCGAGGCCGCAGGTGTCGGGCGGATCGCCCTCGGCGATGAGCTCGAAGTAGCGCGGCAGGAAATAGCGCAGTTGCCGTGCGACCGGACCATCGTCCCAGCTATGCGCCGAACCGGTGTACTCGGCCAGCAGGTCGGCCGGGATATCGCGCAGCGGCGTCTTCAGCAGCTCGCGCTCGTGCTCGACGCTCATGCATGAATTGCAGTGGCAGACGCTGAGCGAATGGCGGATGCGATAATCGCCGAAGATTTCATACGCATCGGCGACGACGGCGCGCAGCTCGGGGCGCATGTGCAGTATCCGTGGCTGGCTCCAACTTTCGATAACCGCAAGAGCTATCACGCGCCGGCTCCGCGAGGCGTTTCCCGCGGCACACGGCTTGATGCGCGTGCAGAAAGAGCCGCAGTGGCGCCGGACACGAATTGCGATGAGGGAGCGCTTACTTCTTGCGGAAGGCGTCGAGGCGCACGATCTGCGCGCCGCCATTGTCCTGCTTGGGCTTGTCGTCGCCGGCCTTGGCCGCAGGTGGAACGGCTGCCGGCGGCTGCTTCAGTTGCGTCGGCGCCGGCTGAACCGGAGGCGCAGCAATCGGTTGCGACGCGGCGGGGTCGCTCTTGGCCTTGCGCGGCACGCGCGGCTTTTTCGGCGCCGTCGAGCGCAGCGTGGCGCGCTCGCCGTTGGCGCGTTCGGGCGTGCGCCCGGCAAACCGCTGGCTCATGCTTTCGCCAGCTTCCGGCTCGATATTCGGATCCTCGAACTGCAAGCCATAGCGCACGCTGGGATCGAAGAAGACGCGGATGGCGGCGAAGGGAACAACGAGGCGCTCGGGGATGCCGTCGAACGTGAGCTTCACTTCGAAGCCGTCGTCGGAGACCGACAGATCCCAAAACCGGTGCTGCAGCACGATGGTCATTTCGGACGGGTACTTGTCCTTCAGGCGCTTTGACAGCACGACGCCGGAAGCGCTCGTATCGAAGGAGACATAGAAATGGTGTTCGCCCGGCAGGCCCTGCTTGGCCGCCTGCGTAAGGACAGTGCGCACGACGCCACGCATGGCATCCTGGGCTAAGGCCTCGTAGTCAATCGTCGGCTCGGCCGCCATCGGTCTCGCTATTGGTCCCCGGGTCGCATCTCGTGCCGCTACGTTCCCTCGGCTCGAGGTAAGTGGAGGGCTTCTGTTGCCCGGTGCCCTCCGAACCGCGCCTTATCCGGCTAAGGATAAGGGCTTCAAGTTCAGGCTAATCGCGCCGCATTACGCAGCGAGAGCAGCCTCAGCATAGTTGTCATTGGCAACTATTCTGAACGGCCCGATAACGGCGGAACCATGCCGAGCAAAAGCTAAGTCCTTTACACCTTCGTCGATCCTAGTTCGCCCCCATCAGATGCCCGCGCCGCGAAAGGGTGCACGTCGTGCTTGCACGGGCATGTGGTGGAGGCGCCGGGTACTGCCCCCGGGTCCGAACGGCTTATTACGACCGCGTTTATCGCCATAGCCGGACGAATCCGGCTCAATGAATATAGAGGTAGACGCGACAGAAAAAAAGCCTGTCTCATCCGCGGCATGTGCGGATGCCGGCGATGTGCGTGGCAAGCATCGGGTAAGCATGCTTTCGCGACGTGCCGGGAGCGGGGATAATCAGGGAAGCTGGCCGCGATGGCGGCTGTGCTATAGGGCGGCAACGACAGCTTAGGCGCCGCGGGGGTAGATAACGGCGTCAATTCGGGGAGCCGCAAACTGACAGTTCCATCGATCGTGACGACGGCGTCCGCGCCTGAACCCGCTTATGTGCCGCACACCAACTGGCCGGTCTGGGCAGTCCTGCCAGCCGGGCTGCTGATCTTTGCCCTTGCGGCGGCGCTGGGTGCGGTCGGTTCGTTCGCTATGGTCTTGGTCTTGTCGCCCGACGCGGGCGTGATGCCGGCCGAGTTGCCGCATAGCGTGATCATGGCCGGGCTCTACGCCCAGCAGATCGCCATGATCGTCTTCACGCTCCTGTTTGCCGGCTTCTTTGCCTCCAATCGTGCCGAGACATTGGCACTACGCCCCCCGCGCGGCGGATGGGGCATGCTGGTCCTGTCGCTGATCCCCATGTTCGGGCTCACCGGCGTGTGGACGGCGTTGCTGATGTGGCTGCGCCCCGACGTGGTGATGGGCGACCTGCGGCTGTTCGGCGATCTTCTGCAAGGCAACACAGCAATCTTCGCCCTGATCGCCATCGGCGTCGGTGCCCCGTTGTCGGAGGAGTTGCTGTTCCGCGGCTACCTGTTCTCCGGGCTGGCCAAATCGCGCCTGGGCCTGCTCGGCACCGGCATCCTGACCGCCGTTCTGTGGACGGCGCTGCACGTCGGCTACTCGATTTTCGGGTTGATCGAGGTGTTCGCCATCGGCCTGTACTTTTCCTGGCTGCTGGTGCGCACCGGCAGCCTGTGGGTGCCGATGTTCTGCCATGCCGCATACAATACGGTGATCGGGCTGGTGCTCTACTTCGTCACCCTGCCGCCGCCGGCTTGAGCCGTCGCCCCGGAAAGCATCGCACGGGGCGGAATCGCCCTATATTAAAGCCATGCAGCAATACCTCGACCTGATGCGCCGCGTGCGCCAGCACGGCGTCCCCAAGACCGACCGCACGGGCACCGGCACATTGTCGGTGTTCGGGCATCAGATGCGCTTCGACTTGGCGGATGGATTTCCGCTGGTCACGACCAAGAAGCTGCACGTGAAGTCGATTATCCACGAGCTGATCTGGTTCCTCGCCGGCGATACCAACACTGCCTACCTCACCGACAACGGCGTGCGCATCTGGGACGAGTGGGCCGACGAGCACGGCGATCTCGGGCCCGTGTACGGCAAGCAGTGGCGCTCGTGGGCGACACCCGACGGACGCGCCATCGATCAGATCTCCGAGATCGTGGAGACGTTGAAGACCAATCCCGACAGCCGCCGCATGATCGTCTCGGCGTGGAACCCGGCCGACATCCCCGACATGGCGCTGGCGCCGTGCCACTGCCTGTTCCAGTTCTACGTCGCCGACGGACGGCTCTCCTGCCAGCTCTACCAGCGCTCCGCCGACGTGTTCCTCGGCGTCCCGTTCAACATTGCCAGCTACGCCCTGCTGACGATGATGATGGCGCAGGTGACCGGGCTCGAGCCGGGCGAGTTTGTGCACACCTTCGGCGACGCGCACCTTTATCTCAATCATCTGGACCAGGCCGACGAGCAGTTGCGACGCACGCCCCGCGCGCTGCCGCGCATGCACATCGATCCTTCCGCGAAGTCGATCTTCAAGTTCAAGTACGACGACTTCAAGCTTGCCGGGTACGACCCGCATCCGCACATCGCCGCGCCGGTCGCGGTTTAAGGGCGGCACATGATCATCTCGCTCGTCGTCGCGGTTGCCGACAACGGCGTCATCGGACGCGACGGAACGCTGCCCTGGCGCCTCTCCGCTGACCTGAAGACGTTTCGCCGTCTCACCATGGGCAAGCCGCTCATCATGGGACGGCGCACGTTTGAATCTCTGAAGAAGCCGCTCGACGGACGCGACAACATCATCATCACGCGCAGTTCCGACTATCACCCCGCCGGCACCATCCTCGCCACCGACTTCGCCGCCGCCCTGGATATTGCCCGCGATTGCGCCACCAGGCGCGGCGTCAACGAGATCGCCGTCATTGGCGGCACGACGGTATTTGAAGCGGCGCTGCCGCTCGCCCATCGCATCTACAAGACGGAGGTGCATGCGAGCCCGGCGGGCGACGCCTTCTTCCCGGATATCGACTGGCGAAACTGGCTGGAGGTGTCGCGCGAGGCGCTGCCGCGCGGCCCCAACGACGACTGCACATCGACGCTTGTCGTGCTCGAGCGCCGCCAAGGTTAAACATTGTAGCAACGCCGCGCTTGAACAACGCCCACCGGCACCAAATCTACCGAGGGCGTTTGCGCTGCAGGGACACCCTGTCCTATAAGCGATCACCAGCTTTCCCGCCGAGGATAAGGGACGCAGTTCCAACTCCCGGGCGATGCTTCCGCCGTATGTGGCGGCACCCCCCTAAAGCACTGAAGGACTTCTATAAATGCCCTGGAATAATCAGAGTGGCGGCGGCGGCTGGAAGAGCGGCGGCGGCAACGGCGGTGGGCCGTGGGGCCAGGGTCCCAGTGGCGGCGGTCAGCCGCCCGATCTGGAGGAGATGTTGAAAAGGGGGCAGGACAAGGTCAAGCAGGTCATGCACGGTGGCGGCGTCCCCGGCCCGCTGCTGTTCCTCGTCGCCGTCGTCGCCTGCGCCGTCATCGCCTGGCAGGCATTCACCTTCCGCGTCAATCCGGACGAGCTCGGCGTCGTCATGCGCTTCGGCAAGTTCGTCGATCAGTATCCGCCCGGCCTGCATTTCCGCCTGCCGTACCCGATCAATGAGGTGCTGTTGCCGAAGGTGACGCGCCAGAACATCATCGAGGTCGGGCGCGTGTCGTCGGGACGTCTCAACAGCGGCGTGCGCGACCAGCGTGCCGAAAGCCTGATGCTGACCGGCGACGAGAACATTGTCGACATCGACTTCGTCGTCTTCTGGCGCATCAACGACGCCGAGAAGTACCTGTTCAACATCCAGAACCCGGATAGCACCGTAAAGGAAGTGGCCGAGAGCGCCATGCGCGAGGTCGTCGGCCAGTCCAACATTCAGCCGATCCTGACGCAGGAGCGGCAGAAGACCGAGGAAGCCGTGCAGGCGCTGATGCAGCGCACGCTCGACAGCTACGGCGCCGGCATCCAGATCGACCAGGTGCAGTTGCAGAAGGTGGATCCGCCGGGCGAGGTGATCGACGCCTTCCGCGACGTGCAGGCGGCGCGCGCCGACAAGGAGCGGCTGCAGAACGAAGCCTACGCCTACTTCAACAAGGTGGTGCCGGAGGCGCGCGGTGAAGCGGAGCGCACCTTGCAGGCGGCTGAGGGCTACAAGCAGCAGGTGGTGAATGACGCCACCGGCCAGACCTCACGCTTCCTGCAGGTATACGCTCAGTACAAGAATGCCCCGGAGGTCACCCGCCGACGCATGTTCCTCGAGACCATGGAGCGGGTGCTCGGCGGCACCGACAAGATCATCCTCGACAACAAGGGGTCCGCCGTCGTGCCGTATCTACCACTCGATAGGCTGCAGAATCGTCCCAGCTCGACCACCGAGGGGGGCAACTGATCATGCGCGCAGCACTCGCTTTGCTCATCATTGCCGTCGGCCTCGCGGCCGTGGCGGTCTATTCGTCGGCCTATATCGTGCACCAGAACGAGCAGGCGCTCGTCTTGCGTTTCGGTGAACCCAAGCGCGAAGTGAAGCAACCGGGCCTCTACTGGAAGGTGCCGCTCGTCGATGCGGTCGAGATCTACGACAAGCGTATTCTCGATCTCGATAGCCAGCCGCAGGAGGTCACCGCCTCCGACCAGAAGCGTCTCGTCGTCGACAGCTTCGCCCGCTACAAGATCGTCGACCCGCTGAAGTTCTACCAGACGCTGCGCTACGAGGAGGGCGTCAAGTCGCGCCTCGGTCCGATCATCGATTCCGCCATGCGCCGCGTGCTCGGCTCCTCGACTTTCCAGGACGTCGTGCGCGATAAGCGCGAAGAGCTGATGTCGCGCATCGCCGCGCAGGTGAACAAGGAAGGCAACGACTTCGGTCTCGAGGTCGTCGACGTGCGCATCAAACGCGCCGACCTGCCCGAGCAGAACTCCAAGAGCGTGTTCGAGCGCATGCGCGCCGAACGCCAGCGCGAGGCGGCGGAGTTTCGCGCGCAAGGTGCCGCCGAAGCCAACCGCATCAAGGCGACCGCCGATCGCGAAGCCGTGGTCATTCTGGCGGAGGCGACGCGCAAGGGCGAAGAGATGCGCGGCGGCGGCGACGCCGATCGCAACAAGATCTACGCCGAGGCGTACACCCAAGATCCGGAGTTCTTCGAGTTCTACCGCTCGATGCAGGCCTACGAGAAAGGCCTCAAGTCGGGCGAAACGCGGCTGCTCATTTCGCCGGACTCGGACTTCTTCAAGTACTTCTCCGATCCGCACGGCAGGGCACCGTCGGCGGCAACTCCGGTGCAGCCGCCCCGGCAATGAACGATCTCGTCGTCGGACTGGGGCTTGTCTTGGTGATCGAGGGCCTGCTCTGGGCCCTCGTTCCCAATCTGGGGATGCGGCTGCTGGAGGCCGCCGCATCCGTTCCGCCCAACACCCTGCGCATTGCCGGCTGGAGCTCGGTGCTGGCGGGCCTTGCGCTCGTCTGGATTATCCGCGGTTGAGACGCTGTCCCGCCGCGTTGACAGTCGTCCCGGCTTGCCATCCACTTGCCGCGACCGCTCGTTATGCATGGCGGACTTGATGGCTCGTGCGGTGTTGGTTGGCCGGTGCTCTGGCCGGCAGGAGAAGACAAAAGAATGCAGGCGATGATCGCGTGCTGCCGGTACGGGCACAGCACTCCCGTCGGATTTGAGCGCGCCACGTTGCTGCGTGTCGCCGCGGTCTGCGGCATGCTGCTTGGCGCACTTCCGGCGCTGGCGCAGACACGCGGTCCGCAATCGGTCGCCCCGGTCGCCGAGGAGTTGATCGAGGCCGTCGTCAACATCTCCACCAGCCAGGCCGTGAAGGGCCCGCAAGGGTTGCCGCTGCCGAGCGTGCCGAAGGGCTCTCCCTATCACGAGTACTTCGACGAGTTCTTCGACAACCGTAACGGTCGCTCGGGCTCCGACCGCATGGTGTCCTCGCTCGGCTCCGGCTTCATCGTCGACGGCAAGGAAGGCATCATCGTCACCAACAACCACGTCATCGACGGGGCCGAGGAGATCCAGATCAACCTGCACGACGGCTCGAAGCTGAAGGCCGAGCTGCTGGGCAAGGACGTCAAGACCGACATCGCGCTATTGAAAGTGACGCCGAAGACGCCTCTGAAGGAGGTGAAGTTCGCCTCCTCGGCAGCGATCCGTGTCGGCGACTGGGTGTTGGCGATCGGCAACCCGTTCGGCCTCGGCGGCAGCGTCACCGTCGGCATCATTTCGGCGAAGGCGCGCAACATCAATTCCGGCCCCTACGACGACTATCTGCAAACCGACGCCTCGATCAACAAGGGCAACTCGGGCGG
>CAZOOS010000122.1:0-7543 GCA_964581475.1 uncultured Hyphomicrobium sp. | reverse complement strand
CCGCCCGGCGCTCCACCGACGAGGCGCCGACGGCGAGCGTTGCAAGGAACATGGCATGGCGGTCGCGCGGAATGACCTGGGTCGATACCGGCTCGGGCGTCAGCCCCATCTGGTCGGCGACGTAGGCTTCGATGCGCGGGTCGATGTTGGCGAAGGTGCCGACGGCGCCGGACAGCGCGCAGGTCGCCACCTCCTTGCGGGCGGCGATGAGCCGCTGCTTGGCGCGCTCGAACTCGGCGTAGGCATAGGCGAGCTTCAGCCCGAAGGTCACCGGCTCGGCGTGGATGCCGTGACTGCGGCCGATGGTCGGCGTCATCTTGTGCTCGAGCGCGCGCCGCTTGAGGGCGTCCAGCAGCGTGTCGATGTCGGTGACGAGCAGATCGGCAGCGCGCGTGAGCTGCACGTTAAGGCACGTATCGAGCACGTCGGACGAGGTCATGCCCTGGTGCACGAAGCGCGCCTCGGGGCCGACGATTTCGGCAAGGTGCGTGAGGAAGGCGATGACGTCGTGCTTGGTCTCGCGCTCGATCTCGTCGATGCGTGCGATGTCGAACGTGGCGCTGCGGCCTTTGTCCCAGATCTTCTTGGCCGCGTGGTGCGGGATGACGCCCAGCTCGGCCATGGCGGAGGCGGCGTGCGCCTCGATCTCGAACCAGATGCGGAAACGGGTCTCCGGGTCCCAGATGGACGCCATCTCGGGACGGCTGTAGCGCGGGATCATGTTTTCAAAGCCTCGCGGGAGGGAACGCGCGGAGCCGTAGCAGACGTGGCCCCCCGGCTTCAATCGCTATGCTGGGCGTGAATGGCTTGCGCATTACTTGCACCCTCAAGTTCAAGGAAGTGAAGCGCGGGAGAAAGTCCACATAGGCGTACCTTTGTTGCAACGCACCCAAGCAATACTTCATTGGACCTAGCAACTACACAATACCGTCCAGAAGTCGCCACAATTAGTTGTCGTCCGCGCTGCTGTGCAGCATCCGTGACTGTGGACAGATTGTCACGTTTGCCACGATTGCGGTGCGTTACTCTTGAAAGTGCGGCAGTGAAACAGAAAGTTACTTAAATACAGCCATCGTAGTCTTATACGAGTAGCGTCCCGGCGCGGATGAGACCGCCCGGATAAGGGTAGGAAAAGCTGAAAGCAACGAGGGCAAAGGCCACGTAATGTCTATTCAGATGCAAGGCGAAATTGCACAGCTCAATTCTGAGCTCGAACAATCCGACGATCCCCGCGAGTGTTACGCCAAGGTGCAGGCCAAGATCCGCAAATACCGCCAGGACGGCATCAAGATTCCTGACGATCTGGCGTTGATCGAAAAGCGACTGGTAGCCGAGTGCATGGCCGCTTCCCAGGGTCGCGACTAAGCACGGCCCGTTGCGGCATCAATGTTTCCGACGGTTCTGTCGCGGCGAGGCGCGCCGCCATCGCGAAGGGGATTGTTCCCCTTCGCCCCCTACCTCGCAGTTCCAAATCTCGCAGATGCGACGACACCAACCGCGGCAGGCTTCTGCAGCGGTCAGTTCTGCACGTAGGTGATACGGCCGTCCGGCTGCTTCACCCATGTGTACATGACGTAAGCGACCTGCTTGATGTCGCCCTTGTCATCGAACGCGATGTCGCCGATGACGGTGTTGAAGTTGACACCGGTGTGCATGTAGGCGGCCACCGTCTTCGGGTCGGTCGACTTCGTCGCCTCGATCGCCTGCTTGAGGATCTGCACGGCGGCGTAGCTGTAAAGCGTGTAGGCCTCGGGCTTGTACTCGCGCGCCTCGAACTTCTCGATGATCTCCTTGGCTTCCGGCCGCTTCTGCGGATCGGGGCCGAAGGTCATCAGCGAGCCCTCGGCGCCGGGACCGGCGATGGTAGCGAACTCGTCGCTGGCGATGCCGTCGCCCGACATGAACACGGCGCCCAGGCCCTGATCGCGCATCTGCCGCAACACGAGGCCGCCGGCGGTATGCACGCCGCCCCAGTACAGCACCTCAACGCCGGCGTTCTTCAATTTCGAGACGAGCGCGGCGAAATCCTTCTCGCCGGCGCCGACGCCTTCGTACATCACCTCGGTGACGCCGAGATTGTTCATCGCCTTCTTCGTCTCGTCGGCGAGGCCCTTGCCGTACGTCGTCTTGTCATGGACGATGGCGACCTTCTTGTCCTTCAGATGCTCGGCGATGTACTTGCCGGCGACGCCGCCCTGCTGGTCGTCGCGGCCGCACGTGCGAAAGACGTTCCACAGCTTGCGCTCGGTGATGGTCGGGTTGGTGGACGACGGCGTGATCATCAGCATGCCGTTGTCGACGTAAACCTCGGAGGCCGGCATGGTGACGCCGGAGTTGAAGTGGCCGACCACGAAGTGGATGCCTTCGCCGAGGAAGTTGTTGGCGACCGAAACGCCCTGGCGCGGATCGGCTGCGTCGTCGCCGACGAACAGCTTGATCTGCTGACCGTTGATGCCGCCGGCGGCGTTGATGTCGGCGACCGCCTGCTCGACACCGTTCTGCAATTGCGCGCCGAACGCCGCGTCGGTACCGGTCATCGGCCCGGCGACACCCAATTTCAGCTTCTCGGGCCCGCTGTCGCAGCCGGAAAACAGGGTGGCGAAGGCGAGCGCCAGGGCTGCAAAAATCGCTGGTTTCATGGGGGTCCTCTCAAGATGGAGCCGGGCGCGCGCCGGGGCAATTGGCGCGCATGTTCATCCGAAACGCGCCAAAAGTCATCCCCGCGGCGGGGTCGGCAGTTCCTGCCGCCGGCGCCAGCGCAAGAAACCTGCCCGCTCGTACGCCCAGGGGTACTGCTCGACCATCTGGCGCACGCGTGTCGTCCAGAAGCCGAGCGCGCAGGCGGCGGCGACGACGAAGTAATCGACGATGAAATTCTTCAAGGAAAGCAGCGTTTCGTAGAACAGCGCGTAATGAAAGAAACGCACGACGAGAGTGAGCAGCAGGGCTGCGGCGAACACTTTCCACGGTGCCCGCCACGTCGAGGCAATGGCCGCGCCCGTGGCGCGCGCGGCGGCGCCGCCCATCAGCACGGTGACGAGCAAGAAGATCCACAAGCCGTTGTCGCCGGTGTCATAGAAGCTCATGGCGGGCGGCCCAAACGGTCCTCCTGGTGGCGTCCGCCTTCGAGATAGGCGGCGCGGACCTCCGGGGTCGCCAGCAACTGTTGTCCCGTGCCGCTCAGCGTGATGGCGCCGTTGACCATCACGTAGGCGCGATGCGCCAGGCGCAGGGCGTGGAAGGCATTCTGCTCGACGAGGAAAACAGTCAGCCGCTCGGTTGCGTTGAGGTCGGCGATGACCTTGAAGATCTGCTTGACGATGAGCGGCGCCAGGCCGAGCGAGGGCTCGTCGAGCAGCAGCAGCTTCGGGCGGCTCATCAGCGCGCGGCCGATGGCGAGCATTTGCTGCTCGCCGCCCGACAAGGTGCCGCCGCGCTGGTGCAGGCGCTCTTTGAGGCGCGGGAAGATGGCGGTGACGCGCGCCAGCTCGCGGTCATAGTCGTGGTGACCGGCGAACTCGCAGCCCATGCGCAGGTTCTCCTCCACGGTCATGCGGCCGAAGATGCGCCGTCCCTCGGGCGACAGCGCCAGGCCGAGGCGGGCGATCTCGTGCGTCGGCATCTGCGTGATGTCCTGCCCGTCGAACACGACGCGCCCCGCGCTGGCGCGCGGGTTGCCGAAGATGGTCATCATCAGCGTCGACTTACCGGCGCCGTTGGCGCCGATCATGGTGACGATCTCGCCGGCCGGAATCTCGATCGAGATATCGTGCAGGGCATTGATGTTGCCGTACGAGGCGGTAATGCCCTGCAGCGACAGGAGCGAGGGGCCGGTCATAGGCCGACCTCCGCTGCGACCTGGGCGACTTCCTCGTCCTCGACGCCGAGATAGGCGGCGATCACCTTCGGATCGTTGCGCACGCTTTCCGGCGTGCCGTCGGAGATGCGGATGCCGTATTCCAGCACGATGACGTTGTCGGAAATCTCCATGACCACCGACATGTCGTGCTCGATGAGCACGATGGAGGTCGCGTGCTCGTCGCGTATGGCGCGCAAAAGCCCGTTGAGCTGGGCGCTTTCGCGCGGATTGAGGCCGGCGGCCGGCTCGTCGAGGCACAGCAGCACCGGATCGGTGCACATGGCGCGGGCGATCTCCAAGCGGCGCTGATCGCCGTAGGGGAGGGCGCCGGCCGCGTCGTCGGCGCGGTGCGTGAGGTCGATGCGGTCGAGCCAGTAGCGGGCGACGTCGACCGCCGCTGCCTCCGCCTGCCGGTAGTGCGGCGAGCCGATGAGGCCGAGCAGCGACCAGCCCGAAGCCCGCATCAGCGGGTTGTGCTGGGCGATGATCAGGTTCTCCAGCACGGTCATGCCGGGGAAGAGGCGGATGTTCTGGAAGGTGCGGGCAACGCGCGCGCGCCGGGCGATCTCGAAGTCCGGCATGCGCTCGAGCAGGAACAATCCGTCGGCGCCCATGCGGTCGTCGCGGCACACGTAGCGGCGGCTGGAGGCGGTGAGCTGGGCGACGGCATCCGCCTCGATGGGCGCGCCGGTCGACAGCGCCATGAGGCCGCTGGTCGGTTTGTAGAAGCCGGTGATGCAATTGAAGACGGTGGTCTTGCCGGCGCCGTTGGGGCCGATGAGGGCGGTGATGTCGCCGCGCCCGACCGAGAACGACAGATCGCGTACGGCGACGAGACCACCGAAACGCATGGTCAGGCCCTCGACGACGAGCAGCGGATCCCGCAGCCAGCGCATCAGCCGTGCCCTTCCTTGACGTGGGCGCCGGACACGGACTTCGCCTCATGCAGCGCAATCGACGGCTCGCGCGCGGCGATAAGCCCACGTGGGCGCCACACCATCATCACCACCATGGCCAAGCCGAAGATGAGCATGCGGTACTGGCCGGGGTCGAACCCGGGGCCGAAGATCGATTTCAGCCAGTCGAGCTCGCGCAAGAGCTCGATGCCGCCGATGACGACGACCGCGGCAACGGCGACACCGACGAGGGAGCCCATGCCGCCGAGCACGACGATGGCGAGAATGGTCGCCGACTCGAGGAACTCGAACGAGCGCGGATTGACGAAGCCCTGGCGGGCGCCGAAGAACGCGCCCGCGAGACCGCCGAACAGCGCGCCCATGGCGAAGGCGGTGAGCTTGGTGTTGACCGTGTTGATGCCGAGCGAGCGGCAGGCGATCTCGTCCTCGCGCAACGCTTCCCAGGCGCGCCCGACCGGCAAGCGCCGCATGCGCTGGGTGACGAAGGCGACGAGCAGGGCAAGGCCGAGAATGACGTAATAGAGGAAGATCGAGCGGTGCACCGTCGGCGAGCCGGGCAGCCCGAACACGTCGGCAAACGTCGTCTCGCCGGTGCGCGAGGTGAACGGCAGCCCGAAGAAGGTGATGCGGGGCGTCTGGATGCCGACGTTGCCGTTGGTGAGGTCGACCCAGTTGATGAGCACGAGGCGGATGATCTCGCCGAAGGCCAGCGTGACGATGGCGAGATAGTCGCCGCGCAGGCGCAGCACCGGAAAGCCGAGCAGCATCCCCCAGAAGGCGGCGAGGATGCCGGCGAGCGGCAGGCAGATCCAGAACGCCCACGGCCCGAGCGCCGGCAAGGTCGCGGGGATCACGTAGGTGGCGATGATCGCATAGGTGTAGGCGCCGACGGCGTAGAAGGCGACGTAGCCGAGGTCGAGCAGGCCGGCGAGGCCGACGACGATGTTCAGCCCCCAGGCGAGCATCACGTAGATGAGGATCTGCACGCCGAAATTGTCGATCCACTTGATGGCGCCGCCCTGACCCGTGAGGGTCAGCGCCGCCCACGGGAAGATCAGCAGCGCGGCGAGACCGGCGCGCGGCAGCCACGCCTTGCCAAGGTGCGAAAGGTCGAGCGGCGGAAACAGCACCCGGCGGGGACGGAGCGGATGGTTATAGAGGCGCCACAGCAGCCGCCCGGCGAAAACGGCACCGACGAAGACTACGACGAGCCACGGCCGGGGATCGAGCACCGGCTGATGCGAGAAGTTTTGGTCGGTGCGAAAGGCGATGAGCGGAAAGCACAGCCCGAGCGTCACCAGCGCCCAGACGGCGGCGTCCTTGATCAGCTCTCGCATTGGAACCGTCGCGGGCGGCAGCCCGCCCTGGCCGCCCGCGCTCATGATCAAACCTTCTCGACGTCGGGCCGGCCGAGCAGGCCGGACGGCATGAAGATCAGCACGACTGCAAGAATGGAGAATGCGGCGACATCCTTGTAGTCGATGGAAAAGTAGGCCGACCACATGGTCTCGATGAGGCCGATCAATAGTCCGCCGATGACGGCGCCCGGCAGAGAGCCGATGCCGCCCAGCACGGCGGCGGTGAAGGCTTTGACGCCCGGCGTGAAGCCGTCGCTGAAATTGACGACGCCGTAGTAGGCCATGAACATTACGCCGGCGACGGCGGCGAGCGCGCCACCGATGACGAAGGTGAGCGAGATCGTGCGGTTGACGTCGACGCCGATCAGCGCCGCCATGCGCCGATCCTGCTCGCAGGCGCGCTGGGCGCGGCCGAGCTTGGTTTTCTGCACCAGCACCCAGAAAGCGACGAGCAGCACCGCCGTCACGATGAAGATAAGGAACTGCTTCTCGGAGATGGTGACCGTGCCGCCGCCGAGCGGGATCGCCAACACGTCGTTGAGCATCGGCGGCACCGGCTTGTTGCGCGGGCCTTGCGCGACCTGCACGAAGTTCGACAGGAAGATCGACATGCCGATGGCCGAGATGAGCGGGGCCAGGCGGAACGATCCGGCGAGCGGCCTATAGGCGACGCGCTCGATGACCCAACTCCACAGCGCCGTGAGGGCCATGCCGAGGATGAGGACGATGAGCAGGGCCAGGCCCAACGCCCCGACGCCGAGGATCTGTGTGAGAATGAGGAAGAGGATGAGGGCGATGAAGGCGGAGACCATGAAGACGTCTCCGTGAGCGAAGTTCACCATGCCGATGATGCCGAACACCATCGTGTAGCCGATGGCGATGAGGCCGTAGATCGAGCCGAGTGTCAGGCCATTGATCAGCTGCTGAACGAAATATTCCATGCTCCCCCCGGGTGGCGCCGGCGCACTCTAGAGCAAAAGATGCGATCCGTCGCAAAAGGGCTCATCGTCCGTCTGCTTGCAACCGCATATGTTGAAGGTGCCGGTGTGCTCGACGACGAAACGCAAGGGCTCGATGCCGGTGCCGTTGTGTGTTCCGTCGCAGAAGGGCTGATTCTTCGAGCGCCCGCAGCGGCAATAGAAGTACGGCTTTCCTTCGGTTAGCTCGACCTGGTAGGGACCCGTCTGCGCGATGATCGCCTCTTCTGCCATGCATTCTCTCCTTTTTCAGAGACGCCGCGGCCAGCGTCCTCCCGAAAACTTCAGGTAAATCGCTAGCGGCTTCGGCGCGTCGTCACAAGTCCGGCGCGCTGATACGGGTCGCCCGGTTGCGCGGCGAATCGCGCGTCTCAACAAGCCTTGCCGGTCGCGCCGTGCGCGCGATGAGGGCGCCGGAAAGTTGAGCCATGC
>CAZOOS010000121.1:0-7560 GCA_964581475.1 uncultured Hyphomicrobium sp. | reverse complement strand
GCCCAGGGCATGTCGAGCAGGAACGGCAGCTTCAACAGGCCGGCATGCACCAGGGCGCCGCCGACGAAGGCGCCGATGATGCCGACGAAGATGTCGCGAATGATGCCGCCGCCGCCGAGCAGCAGCGATGCCAGCCACCCGGCAATGAGGCCGTTGAAGGCCATGACGATCCACGGTGCATAGGCTGCGTAGTCTTCCATGCGATGTCCTCAGGCGATAAAGCGTGCGAGCAGCACGACGATGACGGCGCCGACTGAGGCGGTGACAATCTCCGAGACGATCTTGCTGCGGAACCCGAGATCGATCTTCAAGGCATCGAACAGATAGCCGCCGACGAAGGCGCCGATGATGCCTGTAAGCAGGTAGCGGAGCAGGCCGCCATCGCCGCCAAGCAGCAGCGAGGCGATGAAGCCGGCGACGATGCCGATAAAGACGAAGATGAGTAGCGCGCGCGTCTCGATATCCATACGTCCCTCACCGCGATGCCGATTACCCGGATGTCTTCCCAGCGCCCGGCCCTGCGGGCGGCAGATGCAGGGCCCGGCCGTATGCCGCCAGCGCGCTCTCTCCCATCATCTCCGAAAGCGTCGGGTGTGGGAAGACGGTGCGCATCAGATCCTCCTCGGTCGCCTCGAGCTGCATGGCGATGACGAACCCCTGGATGAGCTCGGTGACCTCGGCGCCGATCATGTGGGCGCCGATCAGCTCGCCGGTCTTGGCGTCGAAGATCGTCTTGACGAGGCCGTCGCGCTCGCCGAGTGCCAGCGCCTTGCCGTTGGCGCGAAATGGAAATCGGCCGATGCGCAGCTCGCGGTCGGCCGCCTTGGCGCGCGCCTCGGTGAGGCCCACGGAGGCGATCTGCGGCCGGCTATAGGTGCAGCCGGGGACGCGCAGCTTGTCCAGCGGATGCGTGTCGAGCCCCTTGATGGCTTCGACGCAGATGACGCCCTCGTGCTCGGCCTTGTGGGCGAGCATGGGCGCCCCGGCGACGTCGCCGATGGCGTAGATACCGGCGACCGACGTGCGGCCGAAGCCGTCGGCGGCGATCAGCCCGTTCTCCACCTTAACGCCCAGCGCCTCGAGCCCCAGCCCGTCGATGTTGCCGACGACACCGACGGCGGAGATCATGCGCTCGGCGGCGATGCTCTCGCGCTTGCCGTCGGCCCGGTCGATTGCGGCCGTGATGCTGCCCTTGCCGCGCTTCACTTCGGCGACCTTGGCGCCGGTGAGAATTCGTATCCCCTGCTTCTCGAAGGTCTTGCGCGCCAACGCAGCGATCTCGGCATCCTCGGCCGGCAGGATCTCCGGCAGCAGCTCGACCACCGTCACTTCGACGCCAAGCGTGCGATAGAACGAGGCGAACTCGATGCCGATAGCGCCGGACCCGGCAATCAGCAGCGAGCGCGGTAGCGCCGGCGGCAGCATGGCCTCGAAATACGTCCAGACGCTCTTGCCGTCCGGCTCGATGCCGTGGAGGACGCGCGGCCGCGCGCCGGTGGCGATGATGATATGCGTGGCGGTATAGCGTCCGGCGCCCTTGGCCTCCTTTGGCGGCTCGGGGTTGACGCGGCCGCTCGCGGCGGGAGCGGCAACGTCGACCGCGCCGCCGCGCAAGCTGGCGGTGCCCCAAATAACATCAACGCCGTTCTTCTTCAGGAGAAAGCCGACGCCGGTGTTGAGCTCGCGCGCCACGGCGCGCGACCGCTCCAGCATGACCTTTAGATCGAGCGTCGGTGCACCCGGCACGACGACGCCGAAGCTCGCCGCTTCGCCGACTGCGTGGAAGATCTCGGCTGAGCGCAGCAGCGCCTTGGTGGGGATGCAGCCCCAGTTGAGGCAGATGCCGCCGAGGTGCGCCTGCTCGACGACGGCCGTGCGCATGCCGAGCTGCGCGGCGCGAATGGCCGCCACGTAGCCGCCCGGCCCGCCACCGATGACGATGACGTCGTAGTCGGGGGCGCTCATGAGCTGCGCTCCCCTGCCGCCAAGCGAAGGCCCCGGGTCCGCGCGACGCCGAGGCCTGTAGGATCGATCGGGCTAGCCGCTTGCCACGCGCTCTGCACGGCTACACGTGGCAGCGCGCTCCCAGATACTTGTCGAGCAACTGGTTGTAGAGATCGGCCTTGGCCTTCTGCGGCGCCGCCAGCTTCTTGCCGGAGTTCTGCTGCTCGACGAGCGAGGGCACGCCTTGCTTGTCGAGCTGGTTGAGGTTGGAGCGTATCGACTGGCACGTCTCGCCACCACTCAGAGCCTGAGCACCCGGGTCGCCATTGGCGTTTGTGTTGCCTGCACAGCCGGCGAGCAGCACCGCGATGGTGCCCGCGATTGCTCCGCCGAAAGCACGCGCGCGCCGAACGTTGCCAGACACCGTGTCCTCCGTTGGGAATTGGAAGCCAGGGCGTTTTTCACCACACGCACACTCGGCGTGCAACCCTTGATGTCGGACTGTGCAGAAATCATTGAGGCGCTGCCGCATCTTCACGACACAGCAGGCGCCTGAAAGTTGAGCACAAGTACGCAAAATGACGTTATTACGGCGCGCCCACGGCTACCGGCCCGCTCGATGCCTGGGTTGTCTCCTGCGGTGCCATGGCGGCGGCCACGGACTTCTGCGGCGGTACCGGCGGCTTAGCCTGGGCGGTTGGCGTCTTCGCCGCCTCCTTGGCAGAAGCATCCTTGGTCGCCGCAACAGGCTCGACCGGCGCCGTCGCGGCGACGCGCGGCGGATAGCTCGAGCACTTGCCTTGGAATTCGGTGTTGGCCTTGTTGAGCTCGTCGGCCTTCGTCAGGTCGGTGGCCTTGAGCTTGTATTTCTTCGCCGCCGCCTTGGACACCTTGTCGGGGATGCCTTCGGTGTTCAGCGCTTCGATCTGCGAAGCGAGCGTGAGGCACAGGGCTTCCTGGGATTTGGACGCCGATGTCGCGGTCTGCGGATTGACAGAACCGGTGTTGAGGCCGGTCGAGAGGCTGCCGTCGTTCGCACAACCTGCGAGGACGCAGGCCATGGTCGCGGCATAAATTACGTTTGAGCGCGCCGTCATTGGGATTCACTCCAAGGGCTAGAGTCGGTCACCAGGTACGCCCACGCTGTATTTGCCGCTTCTAGGCTTGCGCTGGGCCAGCGGCAAGCGAGTGCCCTATTCTTACGCTCTCGCAGCCTTCTTGGGAGGCGCTTACTTGGGGAAAGCCGCTCCGGCGTGCCCCGGCGGCCACAGCTTTGGGGCTGCCTAATGCCCGGCGCCAGAGGGGTGATTCGGTTAACGCGCGCCGGGTGTGGCCGCTAAACCAGCATGCGTACGGGGTCTTGGACGAAGGCGCGGAACGCGCCCAGCAGGGCAGCACCGGTCGCGCCATCGACCACCCGGTGATCGCAGGAAAGCGTCACATTCATCACAGTCGCGGCTTCCAAGCCCTCGCCGGATACGACTGGCCGACGTTCAGCCGCCCCCACGGCCAGGATGGTCGCATGCGGCGGGTTGATGACGGCATCGAAGTTCTTGATGCCGTACATACCGAGATTGGAGATCGAGGTGGTGCCGCCCTGATACTCGTGCGGGGCGAGGCGGCGCTTGCGAGCACGCTCGGCAAGGTCGCGCATCTCGTTGGAGATTTCCGACAGCGACTTCATCTCAGCGTGGCGGATGACGGGTGTGAAGAGGCCGCCGTCGATGGCCACGGCAACGCCAACGTCGGAGTATTTGTGACGCAGCATGCCGGCCTCGGTCCACGTGGCGTTGGCGGCCGGAACCTCCTGCAGCGCCAGAGCCATGGCCTTGATGATGAAGTCGTTGACCGACAGCTTGTAGGCGCGCGGACCCTCGCTCGGCGCCGCCGCGTTCATGCGCTCGCGCGCGTGCAGCAATTCGTCGATTCGGCAGTCGAGCGACAGGTAGTAGTGCGGGATAGTCTGCTTGGCGAGCGTCAGGCGCTCGGCGATGACGCGGCGCATCTTGTCGTGCGGAACGAGCTCGTAACTGCCCTTGTCATAGAGGGCGAGGATCTGATCGTCGGAAGGGGCGACCGCGGGACGCGGTGTGGTCGCGACTTCGCGGCGCCCCGCATCGATGTCCGCCGCCCGTTTGCCTGGTGACTTCAGCGCCGCCTCGATATCGCGCTTGATGACGCGGCCGTGCGGCCCCGATCCCGCCAGTGCCTCGAGCGCCAGGCCCGCCTGGCGCGCGAGCCGCTTGGCCAGCGGCGAGGCAAGGACACGGTTTGGCGCTGGCGAGTCCATGGTGCTCCTCAGTGCTGCTGGCGGCCGCGCAGGTGCCCTGAGGCCCCCGGCGATACGTGGCCAAAGCCGGCGACGAATGCGTCGCGCAGCGTCGCCTGCGCGTCCTCCTCGCGCATGTAGCCGTTGAGGGCGGCCGCCTTGGCGATGTGATGGCCTACCTCGGCCAGCAGGCGCCCCCAGTCGGCCACGTGGTCGCCGAACGCCGATGAGTTGAGGGCGACGAGCAGCGCGCCATCGCAGATCCAGGCGCGCATCAGCTCCACCGCCTCCGTCGCGTCGTCGACGCCCTCGGGCGGATCGAGCTCTATGGGAAGTTCTCGAACCATGACGGCTCCTTGCGAAGCTATAGGTACAACACCGATTTCACGGCTGCGACGACACGCTCGGCCGACGGCAGCGCCAGCTTTTCGAGGTTCGCCGCGTACGGCATCGGCACGTCGGCGCCGGACACTTTCGCGGGGGGCGCGTCGAGATCGTCGAAGGCGTGCATGGCAACCTGGGCGCAGATCTCCGAGCCGACCGAGCAGACGGGCCAGGCTTCCTCGACGGTGACGATGCGGTTGGTCTTCTGCACCGATGCGAGAATGGTCTGCATGTCGAGCGGGCGGAGTGTGCGCAGGTCGATGACCTCAACGTCGATGCCGTCCTTAGCCAGCCGCTCGGCCGCCTCCAGCGCATAGACCATGCCGCGGGCGAACGAGACCACCGTCGCATCGCGGCCTTCGCGGGCGATGCGCGCCTTGCCGATGGGAATGAGGAAGTCGTCGCCCTTCGGCACCGGGCCGTGGGTGCCGTAAAGGATTTCGTTCTCGAGGAAGACGACGGGGTTGGGATCGCGGATCGCCGATTTCAGCAGGCCCTTGGCGTCGGCCGGCGTCGACGGCGCGATGACCTTCAGCCCGGGAACGTGCGCGTACCATGCCGAGTAGCATTGGCTGTGCTGGGCGGCGACGCGCGCGGCGGCGCCGTTCGGCCCGCGGAAGACGATGGGCACGGTGACGTCGCCGCCGGACATGTAGTGGGTCTTCGCCGCCGAGTTGACGATCTGGTCGATGGCCTGCATGGCGAAGTTCCACGTCATGAACTCGACGATTGGCTTCAAGCCCGCGAAGGCGGCGCCGACACCGACGCCAGCGAAGCCCTGCTCGGTAATGGGCGTGTCGATGACGCGGCGGGCGCCGAACTCTTCCAGCAGGTTCTGGCTGACTTTGTAGGCGCCCTGGTACTGCGCCACCTCCTCGCCCATGAGGAAGACGTTGGGATCGCGGCGCATCTCCTCGGCCATGGCGTCGCGCAGGGCTTCGCGCATCGACTGGTTGACCATCTCCGTGCCGGGGGCGATCTCCGGTTCGCGCGATGGTGGCTCGTAGCTGCGCGACGGCTCCGCACGCGGCTGCTCGGTGGGCGGAGCTTCCAGTTCGTCGGCTAGCTTTTCCGGTCGCGCGCGCTTCTCCGCGGCACTCTTTGCCGGCGGCGCTGCGACCTTGTCGGCGGCCACGCTTTTTGCGAGCGCGCCTTCGTCGTCGCCCTGGATGAGCGCGATGGGCGTGTTGACCTTGACGTTCTCGGTGCCGGCGGGAACGAGGATCTTCGTCAGCTTGCCCTCGTCGACCGCCTCGACCTCCATGGTCGCCTTGTCGGTCTCGATCTCGGCGATGACGTCGCCTGACTTGACGGTCTGGCCCTCGCTGACCAGCCATTTGGTCAGCGTGCCCTCCTCCATGGTGGGCGACAGTGCAGGCATCCGGACTTCCGTGGGCATGTGCCGTGCATCCTTCGCGATCAGACCAGCACGTCGGCGGTGAGTTCGGCGGGGTCGGGCTCGGGATCGGCGAGCGCGAACTCCGCCGCCGTATTCACCTCCTCGCGCACCTGCCGGTCGATCGATTTCAATTCGTCCTCGCCCACCCCCGCCTGCAGCAGGCGGGTCCGCACCTGCTCGATGGGATCTTGCGTGTCGCGCATGCGCTGCACCTCCTCGCGCGTGCGGTACTTGGCCGGGTCCGACATCGAGTGGCCGCGATAGCGGTAGGTCAGCATTTCGAGGATCACCGGCCCCTTGCCGGTGCGTGCGTGGGCGATGGCGCGAGCGCCGGCGGCGCGCACCTCCTCGACATCCATGCCGTCGACGTGCTCGCCGGGAATGTCGAACGATGCCCCGCGCTGGGAGAGATTGGTCGTCGACGACGAGCGCTCGATGGACGTGCCCATCGCGTACTTGTTGTTCTCGATGATGAACACGGCAGGCAGCTTCCAAAGCTCGGCCATATTGAATGCCTCGTACACCTGCCCCTGATTGGCGGCGCCGTCGCCGAAGTAGGTGAGGCAGACACGGCCGTTGTCGCGATACTTATCGGCAAACGCCAACCCAACTCCCAGCGGCACGCAGGCCCCGACGATGCCGTGGCCGCCGTAGAAGCCGCGGTCGGGCGAGAACATGTGCATGGAGCCGCCCTTACCCTTCGAGCAGCCGTTGCGGCGCCCTGTCAGCTCGGCCATGACGCTCTTGGCGTCCATGCCGACGGCGAGCGTGTGACCATGGTCGCGATAGGCGGTGATCACCTGGTCGCCGGGCTCGAGCGCCATCTGCATGCCGACGACGACGGCTTCCTGGCCGATATAGAGGTGGCAGAATCCGCCGATGTGCCCCATGCCGTAAAGCTGTCCGGCCTTTTCCTCGAAGCGGCGGATGAGCAGCATGCGGCGATAGGCGTCGAGCTGCTCCTCGCGCGTCATGGGCGCGACCGCCGGTTTCTTTTGGCCGTTGGTGCTGGATCGCTTGGCGGGCGCGGTACCCGAGGACGTCCGCGAAGATCTTTCTGAAGCCATGCAGATTGCCCCGGCGGCGACGACACGGGTTTACGTTCGAGTCGAACCCTACAAGAGCCCATGGCCGATATCTAGGACCGAGCGGCCCCGATAACTTTGTCGGACGTAGTGATCAGCTTTTTGGAAATGCGCGATGAGTGCACTAGTGCACGGTGACGACAGCGTCGTCGGGACGCACGAAGCCGAGCACCTCGCGAGCGATTTCCTCGACGAGGTCTGGATCGGGCTTTTGAGGCGAAAGGAGCGCAACGTCGCGCTCGAGCTTGGCGCGCACGGCTTCGAGGCTTTTGATCTCAAACTCTAACAAGGCTGATCGTTCGATCAGCCGGGATCTCACCTCGAAGCCGTGCCTGCCATTGATGGCATGATGGACGAAGTAGGCCGTCAAACCCAAGCAGAGAAGCAACACCGTAGCCTGCCGTGGCCTCGAACGCCGATCATGATTTTTTGGCTGACGCAGCACTTTGGGTACGCTGCACAAAACTGGTGGACACCCC
>CAZOOS010000120.1:0-7687 GCA_964581475.1 uncultured Hyphomicrobium sp. | reverse complement strand
GCGGCGCCTTCCTTCAGGTCGGCGCACTTGCCGCCGACGATCAGCGCCGCGGCGGCATTGAGAACGACGATGTCGCGGAAGGGCCCGGCTTCGCCGGCCAGCAACTCGCGGATCTTGGCGGCGTTGACCGTGGCATCGCCGCCCTTGAGGTCGTCGAGCGTCGCCGGCGGCAGCCCGGCATCCTCGGGCCGCACCTCGAAGGAGCGGATCTTGCCGTCCTTCAACTCGGTGACGCGCGTCGACGTCGTCGTGGTGATCTCGTCGAGGCCATCGCCGCCGTGCACCACCCAGGCGTGCACCGAGCCGAGGTTCTTCAGGGCTTCGGCGATCGGCTCTGTGCAGGCAGCATTGAAGACGCCGACGACCTGGCGCTTGACGCCGGCAGGATTGGCGAGCGGCCCGAGCAGGTTGAGGATGGTGCGGACGCCGAGCTCGGCGCGCGCCGGCGCCCACGCCTTCATGGCCGCGTGGTGCATCGGTGCCCACATGAAGCCGACGCCGGCCTGGGTGATCGCGCGGGAAATGAGGATCGGGTCGACATCGATCTTGACGCCGAGGGCGGTGAGCACGTCGGAGGCGCCAGACAAAGACGAGACGGCGCGGTTGCCGTGCTTGGCGACGGGCACGCCCGCGCCGGCGGCGACGATGGCGGCGCAGGTGGAGACATTGAAGGTGTTGTGGCCGTCACCACCGGTGCCGACGATGTCGACCGCGTCGGGGGGCGCCTCCACCGGCAGCATCCGCTCGCGCATCAGGCGCGCGGCGCCGGTGATCTCGGGAATCGTCTCGCCGCGCACGCGCAGCGCCATCAGGAAGGCGCCCATCTGCACCGGGCTGGCGACGCCCGACATCATGGTCTCGAAGGCGTCCTCGATCTCGTCCTCCGTCAGCGAAGCGCCGCTCGCCACCTTCTGCATGAGGAGCTTCAGCTCGATGGCGGGCATGTGTGGCCTATCAGGCGGCGTCGCGCGCGGACGGCGCGTTGCGGCGGCGCGGGCTCAAGCCGGCGAGGGTCAGGAAGTTGGCGAGCAGCGCATGCCCCTGCTCCGAGGCGATGCTTTCGGGATGGAACTGCACGCCGTGCACGGGGAGTGTCTTGTGCTGCAGCCCCATGATGATGCCGTCGGGCGTCTCCGCCGTCACTTCGAGGTCGTCCGGCAAGCTGCTCCGCTCGACGATCAGCGAATGGTAGCGGGTGACGTCGAACGTCGAAGGCAGCCCCTTGAAGACGCCCTTGTTGGTATGGCGGATGCTCGACAGCTTGCCGTGCAGCGGCTCGGGCGCGCGGATGACCTTGCCGCCGTACACCTGGCCGATGGCTTGATGACCGAGGCAGACGCCGAGCAGCGGGACCTTGCCGCCGGCCTTGGCGATGAGCTCGAGGCAAATGCCGGCTTCGTTGGGCGTGCATGGGCCGGGAGAGAGGACGATCGCCTGCGGCTTCTTTTGCAGCACTTCGCCGGCGGAGATCTTGTCGTTGCGGATGACCTCGCACGGCGCGCCGAGCTCCCCGAGGTAGTGGACGAGGTTGTAGGTGAAGCTGTCGTAGTTATCGATGAGGATCAGCATGGCTCTATGCGTCTCGTCCGTCCGCCGCGATGTTCATTGAGGGTGTAGGGAGGGTGTCCCGGTGCGTCAAGTAAGCCGCGCCGGCGTGATGAAGCGGGTGAGGGTGCCGGCGCCTAGGGCGATGTCGCTCCACGTATCGGTGGGGAAAGTAAAGACGGCGAGAGCGCCGGTGGGGAATTTCTCGGCCATCAGCTCCTGCGCCTGGCCGTTGCCGCCGCCGACGAGCAGCTCGGCGAGCTCCTCCAGGCCGGGATTGTGACCGACCACCAATACCGTCTTCGGCGCGCCGGCGCCCGCCGGGAGCTTGCGCAGCAGGCCCATGAGGACGGTCGGCGTCGCCATGTAGATGGCGTCGTCGTAAATGATCTCCGGCGGCGGCGCGCCGAGGGCAGGCAATATCAGACCCAGGGTCTCGCGCGTGCGCGCGGCGCCCGAGCAGAGGATGAGATCGGGGCGCAGATCGAGGCGCGCGATTTCCGCCCCGATCAAGGGGGCGGCCTTGCGCCCGCGCTTGGCGAGCGGGCGGTCATAGTCGGGCAGGGACATGGTGTCCCAGCTCGATTTGGCGTGACGGAGCAGGAGGAGCGTGGCCATGGGCGCCGACGATGCCGTGCCCGGCGGCGGTGTCAAGGCAGCGCGTCGGCGCCGCCGCGGACACCCACAGGCGCACCAGCCACCCTTCGCACCGCAACAAGCAATTTACCTGCTCGGCGGCGGTCAGAGGGGGAACCAAGCCGACGAGGCTGCGTTCGATCCCCGCACCGTTTTAGGCTGGAACAAGCGATAAGAGCCATGCACGAAATCATCTACCTCATCGGCCTCGTCGTCGTCGTGATGTTCATTCTCGGCCTCCTTGGCGTGCGCTGATTATCAGGAGGTCTCTATGGTCGATGTCGTTGCAACACCGGCACGGGCCGGCAGGGGCTATGTAGAGTGGGGCGCCGTGTTCGCCGGGGCGTTGACGGCGAGCGCTATTTCCTTCGTGCTGCTCACGGCCGGTGCCGCCATCGGCCTTTCACTCATCTCTCCGTATGCCGGCGAGTCGTATTCGAAGACCGCGGCCTCGGTGGCGGTGTTCTGGTCGGTCGCCGTGCCGATCCTGTCGTTCCTTATCGGCGGCTACATTGCCGGGCGTATGCGCTCTGCCTGGGAATCGGCAACCTCGGACGAGGTGCAGTTCCGCGACGGCATGCACGGCGTGCTCGTGTGGGCGCTCAGCATCGTCGCCGGTGGACTGCTGGCCTTCCTCGCCGCCGGCACGCTGGCCAGCTCGAGCGCACACATTGCCGCCGGCGCCATGAGCAACCGTGACGCCGTCGTCGCTCCGTCGATCGATACGCTGTTCGGCGCCACCGTGGCGCAGACGGCGCCGGCGGCAGCCGCAACGCCGACACCGGCTGCGCCTGCCGCCACGCCGGCGCCGAGTGCCATGCCGGGGACCGGCGAGCGCGCCATAGTGCCCGATAGCGAAGCGCGCGCGGTCATCGCCCGGACGCTCATCGCCGCCGCCGCGGCCGGCGAGTTGACGGCCGCGCAGAAGCGCACGCTGGCGCAGATCGTTTCAGAGCGTACCGGAATATCGCAGGCCGACGCCGAGAAGCGCGTCGATCAGGCCTACAAGGACGCGTTGGCTGCGATAGAGAATGCGCGCAAAGCGGCGGTGTTGACCAGTCTGGCGACGGCGACAGCGCTGCTCGTCGGTCTGCTTGCCGCCTGGTTCGCCGCACAAAACGGCGGCCGCCATCGCGACGAGAATGTTCCGGCGCGTTTGACGCTGACGTTCGCGCCAAACACGCGCCGCGCGCCACTGCGTTGAGCCATCCGGGGCAGCGCTAGAACTTGGCGCTGCCCTTGACGCCGACGCTGTGGATCTGCGTGTCGGATCCGAGCTGCCCATCGTACGACAGGCGCAGCACCGCATCCCCGCCGTTGATCACTTCGAGCCCGGCGCCAACGAGGCCCATGACCTCGTCCCTGTCGGTGTTGATGGTGAATGGTGATACGCCGGCCGGCGCTCCGGCGAAGGCGGCAGTCAGTGCGAAATCTCTGCCTTCGTACCAGACGGCGCCACCGCGGATGAGCGGCCGCACCAGTGTCCCGTTGGCGAGCCACCACTCGGTGCCGGCCTCGAGCATGGGCGCCAGCGCGAAAACCGTATTTCCGCCCCCGTCGACGCTGAGCGCCGCGCCGTTGCCGCCGATCTCGGTGAAGCCGCCGAGTTCCAGGTGCGTGAGGCTGGCATCGAGGATCGGTTTGAAGAACAGGTGCGGGTCGCCGAACACGTAGGCGGCGCGAAACGCTGCGTTGAAAACGCCGAGCGTTTGCTCGCCCTCGGCAATGCCGGTGAAACCGCCGAACGACATTGGCCGCGTGGTGTCGTACCAGCCGCCGCCGCCGGTCACCGCGCCGGCCAGCAGCAGTTGGCCGGGATTATACTTCAGCGACACGCCCGCCTGCGCCAGCGAGCCTTCGCTCTGCGCGCCTGTCGCTGTCTGCAACGAGCTCGACTGAAAGCCGCCGGCGGCGCCGAGCCTCCACACGTTGTCGAGCGCCACCTGCGCGCCGGCATTGAACAGGCCCGCGGTCTGCGTGAAGCCGATCTGATCGGTTGTCGTGCTGCTATCGAGAAAGGTGGCGCTCGCACCAGCCCACAGACACTGGCCCTCGCGAATGATGGATGCGGTATCGGTGCCGTTCACCTTGCAGCTCAGCAGGCTGTTGGAGAAGGCGAGGCTCGAATAGAGCGCGGCGATCTGCGCGTTGGAGTAGATCTCGGGCGAGAGCTGGTTGAGTGCGTCCTGGTAGCCGGCGAGGTCGCCGACGTTGAGCAGGCCGAGCAGCACCGGCCCGAGGCCGCCGACACCTGCAGCCAGGCTCTGGTCCAGGTTCGTCGCGATGGCGCGCTGGTTGGGATTGAGCCCGTCCGTGACATAGCCGACGCTGATGCCGAGGATGACATCGGTCGCCGTGAACTGCAGCGTTGCGTGCAACGCCGGACTGGCGACGAGCGAAAGACCGTTGTCGGTAACGGCCCCGCTCTGGATGATCGTGTAGGCCGCGAGCGTAGGCAGGCTGAGGATGCCCACCGCGACGCTTCCGGCGAAAGCGGCGATGTCAGACACGCTCATCTGGTCCGATGCGCCGCTAGCGATGTCGACCGCGAAGGTTCCGCTTGCGCTCTGCGTCAGCACGCCCCCCACACCCGTCGTCTCGACTGTGCCGGTGCCCCCCGGCGCCAGCCTGCCGTCGTTGCGGATGTCGCCGATGACCGTATCGCCCGGGTTGAAAAACGCGCCGGCCTTGTTCTCGAAGACCCCGGTGGCGCCCGCCATCATGACGTTGCCGGTGACCGTGCCGAAATTCTCGACCAGGTTCGCCCCGTTCATGGTGTCCATCTCGATGGCGCTGCCGTTCAGGTCGGCGATGATCGAGCCGTAGTTGATGAGATTGTTGTCGCCGTCCGCGCTTCGCAAGATGACGCCGCCGCACGGACAGCCGGTGATGGCGCCGAAATTGACGACGCTGGCGCCGGAGTAGGCTGCGGCGTAGATGCCGGCGGAGCCGGTGCCGGTGGCGGAAATGTCGCCCGAGTTGACGACGGCCGCCATGCCGTTGGTGCTGACGACGTTGATGCCGTCGGAGTTGTCCCCCGTGGTCGTGATGCCGCCCGTCGAGCCGACGGCGACGTCGCCGGCTCCGTAAGCGGTGATGCCATGCGAGGTCGTGCCGTAGGTGCGGATGTTGCTGTCCGAAAGGACGGCCGTGCCCATAAGTCCCGAGGCAGCGATGCCCGGAGAATTGTTGCCGCTTGTGACAATTGCGCCGACAGTCTCAACGCTCGCCGTTCTGCCCGCCCTAGCGTAGATCCCGGGCGCCGTGAACCCAGCCGTGGCAACCATGCCATAGGTCGTGACGTAGACGTCACCGCTTTGGGAAAGACCCAAAATGCCAACCGAGCTGTCGGGGCCGGCCGCCACATCGCCGAAGGTGGTGATGGTGACGTCGCCCTGTGACTGCGCGTTGATGCCGATGCTAGCGGCGCCCGACACGGCGATGTCGCCCACCGACGTGATGTCGATGGGCCCATAGACGGTCGACGCGTTGATGCCGATGGCGGAGGACCCAGACGTCGCGATGTCGCCGGACGAATAGATCGTGATGGCGCCTCTCAAGGTGTTAAATTCACCAATGGTCCCGACGTTGATCCCGGCGGCGAACGTGCCCGCGGTGGAGATATTGCCGGTGGAGGTAACAGACGCGTCGCCATAGACGGTGCCGGCAGCGATGCCGAAGGCATTGTTGCCGGACGTGGCGACGTCGCCGGAGGATGTGATCGTCAGAAGCGCGTCTTGCACGCTGCCCTGAATGCCGGTGGCGCTGCCACCCGTGGTGACGATGTCGCCCGTCGAGTTGATGGTGACCGTGCTGGAGTTGCTCGAAGCAAATATGCCGTTGGCGTCGGTGGCGAAGATGGCAAACGGCCCGGGATTGGCGTTCAGCTCAACCGCGCCGTTGCTGGTGAATTCGATGCCCGTGGTGCCCGCGGCCGGCGCGATGTCTGTCGTCAGGTTGTTGACGTTGAGGGTCGTGTAGGTCCCGCCGCCGTTGGGCAAGGACACGCCGCCTGACTGGTCGCCGGAGCAGGTGACGATTGTCCCGCTGAGATCGGAGGTGCAGCCGGCCGGCGGGGCGGCGCGCACGGGGCGACCGCTGTAGGCGAACAGCGCGGCGCTGGCGACGCCGGTGGCAAGCACGTTGCGCCAAGCATGGGCACTGAAGGCCGTTGCGCCAGCGCCAGCAGGCAGCTCGCGCTGCGTGTTCGGCGAGCGCGTACGTCGGTCGTGCGCCAAGCTTCCCCCGTTCTACGAATGAAGGCGTCGCACGCGAGACCCATCTGCGCGGCAAGCCCAATGCCGAACAGGATATGCTCAGGTGTGTCGGCAGAATCGGCGGGATGTAAAGGTGCGCTGAACGCGACTCACTTAGCCCGTGTCGCGAATCGCACGGCTTCCTCGGCAGCGCGGAACAAGGCCTGGGCCTTGTTGATGCACTCTTGCTGCTCCTTGTCGGGAACCGAATCGTGCACCAGGCCGGCGCCAGCCTGCACGTGCATCACGCCATCCTTGATGACGGCCGTGCGCAAGACGATGCAGGTGTCCATCTGGCCGCTGGCCGAGAAGTAGCCGACGCAGCCGGCGTAGGGGCCGCGCTTCGACTTCTCCAGCTCGTCGATGATCTCCATCGCCCGCACTTTGGGCGCGCCCGAAACGGTGCCGGCGGGGAACCCAGCCATCAGCGCATCGACCGCGTCGTGCTTCTTGTCGAGCCGCCCGGCGACGTTGGAGACGATGTGCATGACGTGGCTGTAGCGCTCGATGAAGAAGCGCGCGGTCACGTCGACGGTGCCGATCTCGGCGACGCGGCCGACGTCGTTGCGCCCGAGGTCGAGCAGCATCAGGTGCTCGGCGCGCTCCTTGGGGTCCTTCAGCAGCGCCTCCGCCAATGCCTGGTCCTCGGCGTCGGTGGCGCCGCGCGGCGCCGTGCCGGCGATGGGGCGGATGGTCACCTCGCCCTCGCGCACGCGCACCAGGATCTCGGGGCTGGAGCCGACGAGGGCGAAGCCGCCGAAGTCGAGATGGAAGAGGAACGGCGAGGGGTTGGTGCGGCGCAGGGCGCGGTAGAGAGAGAATGACGACAGGGCGAACGGCGCCGAGAAGCGCTGGGAGACCACCACTTGGAAGATGTCGCCGGCGACGATGTACTCCTTGGCCCGCTGCACCATGGCTTTGTATTCGGCGGGCGTCGTGTTCGACGTCGGCTTGGGCGCGGCGATCTTGCGCGACGTGACGGCCGGCGAGTGCGGCAGCGGCTCATTGAGCGCGGCGACGACGCCCTTCAGCCGCTTGCACGCTGCCTTGTAGGCCTTTTCCGCCGGCACCTTCGCATCGGGCCGCACCGGCGAAACGATGGTGATCTCGTCCTTGATGATGTCGAAGATCGCCATCACCGTCGGGCGCATGAGTATGCCGTCGGGTATCTGCAGCGCATCGGGCGGCGTGTTCGGCAGCCGCTCCATCAAGCGCACGGTGTCGTAGCCCATGTAGCCGAAGATGCCGGC
>CAZOOS010000119.1:0-7779 GCA_964581475.1 uncultured Hyphomicrobium sp. | reverse complement strand
CGCTGGCTTTGCCGAAGTCCATCTGGCCGGCGTACTTGGCTTTCAGCGCCGCCATGACCTTGCCCATGTCCTTGGGACCGGCAGCGCCCGTTTCCTTGATGGCGGCCGCGATGGCCGCCTTGGCATCCGCCTCGCTCATCTGCGCCGGCATGTAGCCTTCGATGACGGCGATCTCGGCCGCTTCCTTGGCGGCAAGCTCGGGGCGTCCGCCGGCCGTGAACTGCTCGATGGAATCGCGGCGCTGCTTGATCATCTTGGCCATGACCGTGAGGATGTCGGCGTCGGAGATCTTGTCCTTGCCGGACGGGCGCGCCTCGATGTCGGCCGACTTGATGGCCGAGTTGATGAGACGCAGCGTGCCGACGCGATCCTTGTCGCCGGCCTTCATCGCCGTCTTCAGGTCGTCGTTGATCTTGTCGCGCATCGTCGGCCTCCGTTCATCAGGGGCGTTGTTTAGGGGCGGCGTCGCAGCAGCGCAAGGCTAGGCGGCGTATCGGCGGTTCACTGTTTGGTGTCGGTCGCCGGCGTCGCCGCTGCATTTGGCTCGGCGACGTGCTCGACGCTCTCCTGCTCGTCGGGATCGGTGCGGGCGACGATGGCCTCGGCCGCCTCGGTGGTGCTGAGGTTGATCGGCTTATGCGGCAGATCGGCCGGGATATAGATGAAATCGCCGGCCTCGTTGATGACGCTCTTCTTCAGGTCTTCTCCATAGAGCGTCTGCACGCGTCCCTTGATCAGGTAGATCACCGACTCATAGCCCTTGTGCCGGTGCGCCTTGGCAGCGCCGCCGGGCGGGATGATCACCTTGTTCATGGAGATGCCCTTGGCACCGGCGTTCTGGCCGGAGATGCCTCGGAAGTTGGGCAGGCCCTGCTTGGTGCCGGTGGTCGCCGACGGCCGGATGGTGATGATCTCGGCGCCCGTTGCGCTGTCTTGCGCAACGGCGGGAGGGCCGGCCAGGAACGTCAGAAGTCCAAGGGTGACGGCAAACTGACATGGGCGCATGGCACATCCTCTTCGCTGAGCGGCCGAAGGGCCGATCGGCCTCAATCACCAATATGTTTGCGGGTCGCCACAGACAACTCCCGGCGCCGAGTTTGCCTCATTGTCTGCCCTTGATCTTGGGCATATTGGCGGTGGATCACGGCGGCTAAGGTGCTGCATAGAGCAGCGTAGGGGCGGCCGGGAGAGATGGCGCATGCAGAAGTCTCTACATCATGTCGCAGCGGCAGCGCCGGGGCTACTGCAAGGACTACGTGAGAAGGGGCGGCAGCACCGCACTCTCGCGTTGGTCCTCGTGGTCGTGGCGCTCGCGGGCGCGTTGTGGTCGTGGCGCATGCTGCGCGGCCCTGAAGTCACGGCTGTGTCGCCCGCCCTCGGGACGGCCGTCGAGATCGTCTACGCGACGGGTGCCGTCGAGCCCGTCCGCTGGGCGAAAGTCACCAGCGTCATCCGCGACCGCATTGTCGAAATCTGCGACTGCGAAGGCAAATCCGTGAAGAAGGACGAGGTGCTGGCGCGCCTCGACGACAAGGAGCAGAACGCGGCCCTTGCCGAGTTGCGCGCGCGCGAGGAGTTCGCCAAGCGCGAGCTCGAGCGCCACGCCACGCTCGTCGAAAAGAAGGTGGTTTCGCCACAAGCCCACGAGCGGGTGTCGATGGATCTGCGCGCCATCCAGGCGCTCATTCTCGTGCAGATGGAAAAGATCGCCGACCGCACGATCTCCGCACCGATCGACGGGGTGGTTCTGCGCCGCGACGGTGAAGTGGGCGAGATCGCCGAAGCCGGGCAGATCCTGTTTCGCATCGGCGCGGAGAAGCCCTTGCAGGTCGTCGCCGAGGTAAACGAGGAGGACATACCGCGCGTCGAGGTCGGCCAGACGGTGCTCTTCCGCACCGACGCGTTTACCGGCAAGCGCATCGAAGGCAAGGTGCGCGAGATTACGCGCATCGGCGACCCGGTGGCCAAGACCTACCGCATCAAGGTGGCGCTGCCGGATGATACCGTGCTGATGCCCGGCATGAGCCTCGAAGCGAATATCGTAACGCGCGAAAAGCCGGACGTGCTGTTGATCCCCGCAGAAGCATTGCAGGGGAGCAGCGTGTTCGTCGTGCAAGACGGCCGGGTCGCCAAGCGCAAGCTTGATATCGGCATTCGCGGCGCGCGGTCCGTCGAGGTCGTCGGGGGATTGTCCGCGGCCGACCGGATCGTGTTGGCGCCGCCTGCCGGCCTCGCCGATGGGGCCCGCGTGCGCGTTGTCGCTGCGCCCGCGCCTAGCTCATGAACCTCGTCCTCGACGTCGCGCTGACGCATGTCCGGAGCCGCGCGCGGCAGACGCTGGTGGCGGTTGCCGGCGTCGCCACCGGGGTCGGATTCTCCATCATGATGGCGGCCCTGATGCAGGGATCGCAGGACGATTTCATCCGCCAGCTCGTCAATGCGATGCCGCATATCACCGTCTCGGACGAGCGCCGCCACCCGCCTGAGCAGCCGGCCGAAACGGCGTTCGGCGCGGCGCAGATCTACGGCCTGACGCCGGAGCCGCGGCGCCGCGGCATCAAGAATCCCTTGGCGACCATGGCTTCGCTCGAAGGCTGGCTGCCGGGCGCCATCGCCCCTTCCGTCAATGTGCAGGCCATCATCCGCTATGCTTCTCGCGACGTCGGCACGACCATCTTCGGTATCGATCCGGCGCGAGAGCCGCGCGTATCCGAGCTGGTAAAGCAAATGCGGCAGGGATCGCTCAGCGCTCTGTTCGGAGCGACCAACGCCATCATTCTAGGCGATCGGCTGGCGGAGAAGATCGGCGCCCGCATCGGGGCCAATCTCACGGTACAGACCAGTCTCGGAGCGCGCATCAATGCGCAGGTCGTCGGCATTTTCCATTCGGGCATACGCTCGATCGACGAGGGATCGGCTTACGTCCTGGTGCGCACGGCGCAAATACTTGCCAAGCAAACCGGGCTCGTGAACGAGCTGCGCGTGCGCGTGGGCGACCCCATGGCAGCGCGCGATGTCGCCATGCGGGTGGAAGGCGAGACGGGCTACAAGTCGGTCTCCTGGCAAGAGGCCAACGAGGACCTCCTGTCGAGTTTCATCATCCGCAACGTCATCATGTACACCATTGTCGGCGCCATCCTGTTGGTCGCGAGCTTCGGCACCTACAACATCATCTCGACCATCACCCACGAGAAGTCGCGCGACATCGCCATCATGAAGTCGCTGGGCCTCACCGAGCGCACCGTGCGCCTCATCTTCGTCATCGAGGCGCTGATCATCGGCTTCGCCGGCGGGGCGCTGGGGTTCCTGCTCGGCTATGTTCTCTGCATGGCGCTCGGGTCGCTGGAGTTCAAAAACCCCTTCACCGATGTGAGTCGCATTCCGCTCGCCTATTCGCCTTGGCACTATGCGATCGCCATGCTCGTCGCCCTCGGCTCGTCGTTTGCCGCGGGGTTTGCGCCGGCGCGCAAGGCGGCCCGCATGCATCCCGTCGACATCATCCGCGGGGCGACATGACAACCGGCGAACGCGCGACAGACGTGCGATCGAGACCGGGTGCCCTGGCGCCGCTCATCGAGGCGCGCGCCGTCACGCGTATTCTGGAAGGTGTCGTCCCGACGACGCTGGTCCACGACATCGACATGCAGATCGGCGCCAACGAGTTCATCGCCGTGACCGGCCCATCCGGATCGGGCAAATCCTCGCTGCTCTATCTCCTCGGCCTGCTCGACCTGCCGACCAGCGGCGAGGTGCGCATTCGCGGCAAGGCGACCGCCCACATGAGCGAAGAGGAGCGGGCGCACATTCGCCTGTCCGAGCTCGGCTTCGTATTTCAGTTCCATTTCCTGCTGCCCGAGTTCTCCGCCCTGCAGAATGTCACGCTGCCGATGCGCGCCCTGGCGCGGCTGTCCCGCGAGGAAATGGACGAGCGCGGCAGGATGCTGCTGGGCTCGCTGGGCCTTGCGGAGCACTGCCACAAGCGCCCGGACCAGCTTTCCGGCGGCCAGCGCCAGCGGGTGGCGGTGGCGCGCGCGCTCGCCAACGACGCTCCCGTCATTCTCGCCGACGAGCCGACGGGCTCGCTCGATTCTAAGTCCAGCGAGCAGGTCTTCCAGATCCTGCGCGATCTGGTCGATAAGCACGGCAAGACGGTGGTTGCGGTCACTCACGACCTCGGCCTCGCCGAGCGTATGGACCGGCGGGTCGAGCTCATGGACGGCGCCATCATCTCCGATCTTGTGGTGAGGCGATGAGTGCAGGAGCTGTTTTCCCGCTCTGCAGTTGACCGGCGGGAACGCTTCTCCTAGGTTCCGGCCGCATTCCGCCCTTTGCCTCGCGTCCGCAAGGCGCTCCGGCTCCGCCCGAAGCGTCCTGCCACGCGCGAACGCCGGAGCCGCCATTGACAATGACGCCAGACGATCCGCCGCCGCCCTGGGCCGACGCTCCGTCGACGGCGCGTCTTGTTTTGTCAGACGGAACAGTCATCGCTGGGACGGGCCTCGGCGCCACCGGCACCGCCGTCGGCGAGGTGTGCTTCAACACGGCGATGACCGGCTACCAGGAGATCCTCACCGATCCCTCCTACGCCGGGCAGATCATCACCTTCACCTTCCCGCACATCGGCAACGTCGGCGCCAACAACGAGGACACCGAGACCTCCAATCTCGCCGCCCGCTCGGGCGTGCGCGGCGCCGTGCTGCGCGCCCCGATCACCGGCCCCTCGAGCTATCGCGCCGCCGAGCATCTCGACAAGTGGCTGAAGACCCGGGGCATCATCGCCATTGCCGGCGTCGACACGCGCGCGCTCACCGCGCGTATTCGCGAGCAGGGCACGCCCAACGGCGTCATCGCGCACTATCCTTCGGGCAAGTTCGACATCGCCAAGCTGAAGGCGGAAGCCGCCGCGTGGCCGGGCCTCGACGGCATGGACCTCGTGCCCGACGTGACCAGCGGCCAGAGCTATTCGTGGGACGAGACGCGCTGGGTCTGGGGAACGGGCTACGGGCGGGAGGAGAACGCGCCGTTCCATGTGGTCGCCGTCGACTACGGCCTGAAGCGCAACATCCTGCGCTGCCTTGCCAGCGCCGGCTGCCGGGTGACCGTCGTGCCGGCGACGACGCAGGCCGAGGACATTCTCGAGCGCAAGCCGGATGGCGTCTTCCTGTCGAACGGCCCGGGCGACCCGGCCGCCACCGGCAAGTACGCCGTCCCCGAAATCCAGAAGCTGGTGCAGTCTGGCCTGCCCGTATTCGGCATCTGCCTCGGTCATCAGATGCTGGCGCTGGCATTGGGCGCCAAGACGCACAACATGCGGCAGGGCCATCACGGGGCCAACCATCCGGTGAATGACTTCACCACCGAAAAGGTGGAGATCACCTCCATGAACCACGGCTTCACCGTGGACCGCGCGACCCTGCCGGCGGGCGTCGAGGAGACGCACGTGTCGCTGTTCGACGGCACGAATTGCGGCCTGCAGGTGAAGGATAAGCCGGTGTTCTCGGTGCAGTACCACCCCGAGGCCTCCCCCGGCCCGCAGGACAGCCACTATCTGTTCGAGCGCTTCGTCGAGCTGATGCGCCGTCAGAAGTCCGGCTGAGGGCGCTTTACCCTACGAAACATTAATTCCCGCGGAGCTGCCGCCATTGCGGGCGGCGGCTATAGTGTTACGTCTACCGGCGGGAAGAATGTCACGTAAAGCGTGGCAAAAGTTCCCGAGGCACAGTAAGCAGTCGGCGCCGACGGCCGGTTCTGGCCCAACGGCAACGATCGGGAGGAATTGATGCGGCATTGCCCGGCTCTGTGCGCGATTACGGCCTTGGTTGCGGCTCCTGCGTGGGCCGACGAGGCGTGCAGGAAGGAGGTCGCCACCGCCTTCAACAAGCAGCGCGCCTCGCGCGTCTTCACCATGGACACCGAGCTAAAGACACCTTCGGGCCCCGTGCACATCAAGGTCGAGTATCAGCCGCCCGACCGCATGCGCCAGACGATTATGGCTCCCAACCAGCCGCCCCTCGAGACCGTGCTGTACGGCCAGCGCGCCTACAGCCGCCAAGGCGGCAAGTGGGAGGAGCTGATGCCGGCGGTCGCCCAGACCATCATCGCCCAGGTGCGCGAGGCCGCCATCGACCCGCCCAAGGAGGTCGGCAATTTCGATTGCCTCGGGCCGACGACCCTCGACGGCAAGGAATATCTCGCCTATCGCAGCGTCGAGAAGCAGGCGGACGCCGGCGCTCCGACGGGCGCACCGCTGCTGCATCGCACGATCTACGTCGATCCGAAGCAGGGCCTGCCGGTGCTCAACATCGTGGCCGGCGAGCAGCCCGGCGCGGAAGTGGTCTTCAAGGCTTCCTACGAGTATCCGGAGAAGCTCGACATCGAGGATCACCCGGATGCGCCGCTGGTGAAAATGAGATAGGCGCCGCGCCGGACGAAACGCGGTTACGAGTATCTAAGAATATCGAGGAACGAGGATGATGGAGAAGCAGACGATGCGCCGGTTGCTGACGGCCCTGGCCCTGATCATCGCGGCCGGCCCCGCCGCCAACGCCGCTTGCAAGGACGAGGTGGCCTCGGCCCTTGAGCGCCAGCGCAAGACGAGCGCCTTTCGCATGCAGACGAAGATGCTTTCCGAGCAGGGCCTCGTCGACATGACTGTCGATTACATGCTCCCCAATCGCATGCGCCAGGTGGTCAAGTCGACGGCCGAGCCCAAGCCGGTCGAGACGATCGTCGTCGGCCGCGATGCCTGGAGCCGTCTCGAGGGCGAGGACTGGCGCCCGCTGCATCCGCAGATCGCCGACGCGCTTGCAGCCCAGATGCAGGAGACGCTGGGCGATGATCCGGGCACGCTGGGAGACTTCGAGTGCCTCGGCAAGCAGGCCGTGGCCGACAAGAACCTGCTCGCCTACCAGGGCGAGAACGTCGAGCCGGGGCCGAAGGATTTGAGCCCGGGCGTCAAGGAAAAGCCGAAGCTGCCCGACCGGCCCGTGCGCGTCATTTACGTCGATTCGACCACCGGGCTGCCGATGCGCAGCATCTTCGCGCGCGCCGACAAGCTCGATAAGCCGATCTTCGAAGCGATCTATACCTATCCCGCTGACATCAAGATCGATATCCCGAGGGGTCCGGGTCCTGGCCCTGCACCGGGAACCGTGAAGCCCGGCCCGAAGTAGGTTCGTCCACGCACGTTCGCTGCCGCGTCGTTTTCGCGCGGCTGAAAACTCTGCGCACCGGCACATTACCGGTGCGCAGCCGCGCGCCCGCGCAAACACGCTCTAGCCAAAGGCGCCGATCGGCAATAAAAGGCCGCCTCATGCCCAAACGCACGGATATCAAGTCCATCCTCATCATCGGGGCCGGACCGATCGTTATCGGCCAGGCCTGCGAGTTCGATTATTCGGGTACGCAGGCCTGCAAGGCTTTGAAGGCCGAGGGCTACCGAATCATTCTCGTCAATTCGAATCCGGCGACGATCATGACGGATCCGGACCTGGCGGATGCGACGTACATCGAGCCGATCACCCCCGAGATCGTCGCCAAGATCATCGAGGCGGAGCGTCCGGACGCGCTGCTGCCGACCATGGGCGGGCAGACGGCGCTGAACACGGCCCTCGCGCTGGAGCGCGCCGGCGTCCTGGAAAAATTCGGCGTCGAGATGATCGGTGCCCGCGCGGCCGCCATCGACATGGCCGAGGACCGCAAGCTGTTCCGCGAGGCCATGGATCGCATCGGCCTGGAAAGTCCGCGCGCGGTGATCGCCTCCTCGCCGCCCATCCGCGA
>CAZOOS010000118.1:0-7798 GCA_964581475.1 uncultured Hyphomicrobium sp. | reverse complement strand
GAGCGAGCCGTGACGTCATGGCCTCAAGCAAAAATGCCGACCGGCAATCGCCCGACGAAGACGTACGCGCCGGCGCTACGCGGACGGCCACGGATCCGCGACGTACCGTGCGCCAGTTTCGCGAGATGCTGCTTTGGCCGCTGCAACTGCTGCCGCGCGAGCGGGACACTCAAACCGGCGATTGGAATGCGCCCGCGACGCTCATGGCCGGCGGCACGTCCCATTGGACCGAGCTCAGCAGCGCCATTCCCGTCGATCCGAGCGCACTGAAGGAGCACGCCTATCGGGAATTCGTGTCCTTCCTACCTCCCGTGCAGCGATTTCTCTATGGTGGCGGCCGCAGTCGAGACGGATCGGATCGGGTATTCAGCCGCGCCGACATCACCCGCGTGCGTATCACGCTGACCACCGGCGCGAAGCCGCTAGTGCTCGATGTCCCGCGCGTGGAGCTCCACTTCTTCTGTGACATCGACGTTGCCATACTGGCCGTCGAGATCGCGGGCCGGGATCTCGCGTTGGATGACGTGCAGGACCTCATGTACCGCTTCGGTCGTTCCTACCCCGCGGGCTGGACCGACCGAGGTGAGGCTTGGCACTGTCCTCAACGGGTCGAATGGCTCGATCGGGACGGCGGCGTTCTGGCGGCGTCCGACTATGAGCAGCGCGACAACTTTCTCGCCTCGGTCTGCCGGGAGCAGGTTCCGACCATCGCCGCGCATTGGAAGTTCCTCCTGGCGCCGCTCCGGCACGGAGGCGAGGCGGGGCCGCTCAGCTTTGGGCTGGTGGAGCACAATTGGATCCCGCTGATGGCGTATCTCGCCGTGGCCGATCCGCACAGCCTCACGCCGCATGATCATGTTCGTCTCGGTTTGGTGCTTCCTCCCGGCGATCCGGCAACCGCTCCATACGCAGCGGCATTCCTGCAGGATTTCGACGAGCGCTACTGTTACGACCGCTTTCACGACCGACATCGCACCGGCGACTGGATCGATACGCGCATCATGTGCTGCGGCCACGCCTTCGTGATGATCGCCGATGCGCGCCAGGAGGCTGTCACCGATGCCGAGCGCGGTCTGCTCGCGCAATTTCGCAATTCATTCTTCCTGTTGGGTTTGGTCGCCCATTTGCATCGTGCGGCGCTGCTGGTGCTCGCCGATCGGCTGGCGCGCACGATTGGCCGGCTCGACACCGCGCGTCCTCAGAGCGTCGAAGATTTTCACTCCGGCATCCGCCGAGCCCTCGAGATCTTCCTTCGCTTCTCGCATCGGTACTGGTTCTACGAGGTGAGCAATCAAGCCGTCGCCCGCGATCTGTTTCGCCTTTGGTCGGGCCACCTGGCCACGACGCGTCTTTACAGCGACGTGCGCGAAGAGCTTCGCGATATGAGCGAGTACCTCGACAGCGACATGCTGCGCCGCTCGTCGGCAACCATCGTGCGGCTCACCGTCGTCGCCATACTCAGCCTTATCGGCACGGCGACCACGGGCTTCCTCGGCATGAATCTTCTCGACGCGGCCGACGCTCCGTTTGCAATGAAGGTGCTCTACTTCGCCATCGTTGCTGCGTTGACCACCGCGCTTACCGTCTACACCATCATGAAGGCCAACCGGCTGGCCGAGTTCCTCGATGCACTGGCCGACACGCGTCTTTACTGGCGCCGAAAGTTGAAGGCCTTCCTCGCCATCTGGGAGAAGCGCTGACGACGAGCCGGCCCATACGCGCTTGTTCGTGAGCGGCGGCGGGGCGTTGGTGCGCATTGCTGCGCGTCGCGTCAACGAAGACGAAAGCATATACGCGGAATCACGCCAAGGCGGCGCGCCGCTAACACCTTAACCTCAGGAGGAGGGGTGTAAGCCGGAGCACGGCCAATCCCATGGCCGCAGCCGATTTCCGCCAGGAGGCAATCATGTCCTGCCAGCACCGCGATCCCGTCTCACCGCGCGCCGACATCCGCGCCGTCGCGCGCCGCGACTTCCTCTTCGCCGGGGCGGCCATGGCCGCCGGGACGGTCATGCCGGTCAGCACCGCGCTTGCAGAAGCCGCGACGCCCGGCGTGCGTGCGCCACAAGAGGTGACCGAACACGATCGCGCGTACATGGCGATGGCGCTGAAGCAGATGCGCCAGGCCGGCGTCCTCGACAAGACCGGCGGCCCGTTCGGCGCCGTCGTCGTCCTCGACGGCAAGATACTGGCCACCGCCGGCAACAGCGTCATGCGCGACAAGGATCCGTCGGCGCACGCGGAGGTGAATGCGATGCGCGAGGCCTGCCGCAAGATCGGCAATCCGCACATCGATGGGGCGGTGCTCTATTCGAGCTGCGAGCCGTGCCCGATGTGCTACTCGACGGCCTACTGGGCGCGCGTCGGCAAGATCCTCTATGCCGCCTCGTGGACGGACTACGCCGATCTGTTCGACGACAGCAACATCGCCAAGGACATGCAGTTTCCCTACGAGCAGCGGCAGGTGGCGCTGCAGCAGATCATGCGGCCCGATGCGCAGAAGGTATGGGACGAATTCCGCCAGATGCCCGACCGCGCCCGCTACTGACGCGAGATCGCATGCGACGCTTCAGGAGCGATGCACGCCGCCGCGCCACCTCATTTCCGGCCCGAACGAATGGCCAAATCACACCTGGGTTTTGATTCGGCAGAACTAAGAGGGGGCCAGGAATGCGACCGCTGCTGCAGCAACTCGAAGAAATGCACATCAGAATTGCCGAGACCGCGACGCACGAGGAAAAGCTCGTCAAGGCGCTTGGAGACGCCCTGACGCGCCTCGACGATCAGCTTTTGCAGGACGTGCAGAGCATCGCCACCGAGCACGAGGCGCGGCGCACCGCCATCCTCGGCGAACTGCAGGGGCTAGCTTCGAGCATCGGCATGTTCCAACTGCCGCGCCCGTCCGCGACGCTCGAGGCGGAGCCCGCCTACATCCCGATCGCCGGGGATTGGCGCGAGGCGACGAGCAACATCGGGGACGAGATCGACACCCCGCTCAATGGCCGCCCCGCCCCGCGCGCGCTCTTCCCGCACGAGCAGCGCCGCACGAGCGCACCGGCGCCGCTCAGTCTGGCCGAGCGCCGCCGTCGCGTCAGCAGCGGTTGAGGTCGACGGCGCGCTCAGCGATCAGTGCTGGGCGCGTACTTGTCCTCGTTGCTGGATTCGAGCAGTAGGCCCTTCGGTCCGCTCGAAGGCAGGCCGAGGCGTTGCTCACGAGACTCGAACACCGGGATGGGTGCCAGGCGTAGCTTCTCGCGCGGTGTTTCCACCACTTGGCCGGGAACCGGCGGGGTATCCTGCTTGAAGTTATGCGGCACAGTCTGCGCGGCGGCGCCCAGCGCCGTCCCGACCATGAATATCGAAGAGAGTATAAGCCGGGTCATATGGGCCTCGCCTTGGACTGGGTTTGGCGAGGTAACGCGCGACAGGGGGCAATGTTCAGCGGCGTGCGGTGTTGCGTGCGTCCTTCTAGTCTCTCGACTCGACCAGACCGCGCACTTCCGAGCCGCTGGGGCCGATCTCCCGCATGGCCTGCCGGCAGCTCCACTGCTGCGAGACCTTGCAGTCGTTGGGCCCCTCGGCGTGCTTGCAGTTGAGCGCCTCGCGCCAGGCTTCCAGGACCTTCCCCGCCTGAGCGTCGAACTCGGCCAGATCGGCACCCTGGTAGCGTCCGCGCAGCTCGGCGACCTGCGGTGTGATCTTGAGGCCGTAGCAGACGAGCACCGCCCCCGCGGCTTCTCCGTAGCGTGCGCCGGCTTCCCGGGCGGAGAGTGGCTTGGCTGATGGCTGTGTGGTCGCCGCCGGTTGCAGGCGCCCAAGGGCGGTAGCGCTCACCGCGACCGCGCCGGCGAACAGGGTGGCAAGCAGAACGGCCGTTCCGGTGACGATGGCTGAGCGCATGGCTCCCTCCACGCTTGGTACCCGTCTGATTAGAGACCGGAAGCGTGCCGCAGGCAAATGCGACTTCCGGCGATGCGGTCGCAGCGAAATCGATACCTGTGGCGGGCGTGGAAAAGTCCTTTCGCAAATTCAAAACGCTACCGGCGCGGGCCTGTCACTCACTTGCGTCGATGCTTGAATTGCGCCTGAGTGTGCAGGCGTCGCCGCGTGCGGCTGCATCCGTCTCGACTGACACGCGTGGGGAGGTATCCGTGCGATTGACTGCGCTTCTGCTCGCTCTCGCGGCGACGATGGCCGTGTCAGCTCCGCTCGCGGCCCGCCAGTGCAAGTACCGCGAGCTGCAGTCCAAGCTCGACGAGAAGGTGACGATGACGGCCAAAATAGACATGGTCGAGCCGGAGGAGAACGATCCGAAGGCGGTATTCATCACGCTCGACAACACGGCTGCCGATCATTGCTTCACCTTCCTCACTGGCGTTCCAAAGTCGGCGCTGGGTAGCTGCAAGGCGGGAGGGACGGTGACGGCAACCGGCAAGGTTTACGAGCGCATGGACGCCTGGTGGGGCCTGCAGAAGGTCACCGCGATCAGCTGCAAGTAGCGCAAGCGGCAATTCGCGCCTTGTATCCCGGGCGCGGGCATGACATATAGCGGCATCGTTCGGGGCAATCCCGAGCGGCCATCGGTGCTCCAGCCGCGTGAACGGACAACGTCTTCAGGCCTCTCGGCCGCTTCTGTTGTCCTCCTGTTGAGCGCCTCTGATCTTCCTTTCCATATGAAAGCCCAGGCCACGCGGGGCTCTCTTGAGTACCGCCGCGTTCGCTCGCGCTCGGCCAGCCATTGAGGTTGGCCGCTGTCTGCGCGCGTGGCTCGCAATCATGAAAGATATTAAATTGACTACTACCACTTCGACGATGACGACCAACACGACCGCCCACGCCACCACGTTTTCCGAGCTCGGCCTCAATCCGCTGCTGCTGAAGGCACTGGAAGCCGAAGGCTACACAACTCCAACCCCCATCCAGGCGCAGGCCATTCCCGGCGTGCTCGCCGGTCGCGACCTCATGGGCATCGCCCAGACGGGCACCGGCAAGACGGCGGCGTTCGCGCTGCCGATGCTGCATCGCCTTGCCGCCGACCGGAAGCCGGCGTTGCGCGGCGGCCCGCGGGCGCTTGTCCTTTCGCCGACGCGTGAGCTGGCCTCGCAGATCGCCGACAGCTTCCGCGTCTACGGCAAGCAGACGGGTCTCACCGTCGCCACCATGTACGGCGGCGTGCCGTTCCGTCCGCAGGTCAATGCCATGAGCCGCGGCGTTGACATTCTCGTCGCCACGCCCGGGCGCCTGATCGATCACATCGAGCAGCGCAGCGTGAACCTGCAGGGCACCGAGATCCTGGTGCTCGACGAAGCCGACCAGATGCTCGACATGGGCTTCATCGCGCCCATCCGCAAAATCCTCGGAAAGCTGTCCCAGCGCCGCCAGAGCTTGTTCTTCTCGGCCACCATGCCGCGCGAAATCGGCGCGCTGGCCGCCGAGATGCTGCGCGATCCCCTGCGTGTCGCGGTGACCCCGGTCGCCAAGACCGCCGATCGGGTGGTGCAGAGCGTCATTCACGTCGAGCCGCAGAAGAAGGGCGCGCTGCTGGTCGAGTTGTTCTCCGACCCGGCCATGAAGCGCGCGCTCGTCTTCACGCGCACCAAGCGGGGCGCCGACAAGGTTGCCCGTCATCTCGAGGCCGCCGGAATTCTCGTTTCCGCTATTCACGGCAACAAGAGCCAGCGCCAGCGCGAAGCGGCGCTGCACGAGTTCCGCAACGGACGCATCCGCGGCCTCATCGCTACGGACATCGCCGCCCGCGGCATCGACATCGACGAGGTGAGCCACGTCGTCAATTTCGAGTTGCCCAACATTCCCGAGAGCTACGTGCACCGCATTGGCCGCACGGCGCGCGCCGGGGCGGAGGGCATCGCCATCTCGCTGTGCTCCAACGACGAGCGCGCCTTTTTGCGCGACATCGAGCGTCTGACGCGTCAGTCGATCCCGGCCAGCGATCGCTCCGGCGACACCACGCTGGTTAGCACCGCCGGCATGGGCAGCAGCGGCGAGCGCGGCCATCGTCATCAGCAGGGCGGTCAACGCCCTGCCGGCAACGGCAACGGTGGCCACAAATCCGGCGGCCATCGTGGCTCCGGCGGACGCAACGGCGGCGGCAACGGTTCGGGCGGCTATCGTCCCCAGCGCGGCGCGGAAGCGCGCGGCGGCAAGGGCGACGGTGGCGGCCGGCGCCAGCGTTTCAGCGGCGCGTCGGCGACGCGCTAATCCTCGATGCGGGCATCCTCGGCCTAAAGCCGAGGATGCCACTTTTGCGGCGCGCGCAGGACTGAGGTTCTGCGCGCCTGAAACCAAAACGCCTGTCATGGATTACCACTTCGCACGAGGAGTGTGGCCATGCAGCTCGCCGCGCGGCTTTTCGCTGGCATCTCAGAAGGATGGATCGAAGCGGATGGCCCCGCTGCTGGCCCGCCTGCTCGTCTGAGCCAATGGACAAGCGCATGGTACGCCGCATCGAGCTTGCACCTGAGACCTGGCACGCCCTCGACGAGCTCCAGTACGCGACAGGACGGCCGCTGCACGAGCTGGCCGAGGAGGCCTTTGCCGATCTCCTCAAAAAGCGCCGCCAGCCACGGTCACTGAAAGATGCGTTGCTGCAAGTGACGCAACGGACGCACGCGCCCGTTGGGCGTTGACGTTCGCCGCCTCGGCCGGTCACACTCGCATCTCGCAGCGGGGGGAGCGCGATGGCCAGCAAAGATGCATCCTCGTCAACTGAGCCAGAGCTGCATCGGGTCATGGGCCCGTGGCTTTTGCTGCTGTTCATCGTCGGCGACATTCTCGGCACAGGCATCTATGCGCTCACCGGCCAGGTGGCCAAGCACGTCGGCGGCGCCGTGTGGCTGCCGTTCCTCGTAGCCTTCGGCGTCGCGCTGCTGACGGCGTTCAGCTACCTCGAGCTGGTTACCAAGTATCCGAAGGCCGCCGGCGCCGCGCTCTATGCGCACCGTGCCTTCGGCATCCACTTCGTCACCTTCCTCATCGCCTTTGCCGTCATGTGCTCCGGCATCACCTCGGCCTCGACGGCCTCGCGCGCCTTCGCGGCGAATTTTTCAGACTCGATGGGTCTCGGTCTGGGCGGCCTCGGCGTGACGCTCGTCGGCCTCGTGTTCATGGCGGTGATTGCGGCGGTGAACTTCCGCGGCGTCGGCGAGAGCGTGAAGATCAACGTGTTGCTGACCTGCGTCGAGCTGTCGGGGCTGTTGATCATCATCGCCATCGGCCTGTGGGCCATCGGCGCCGGCACCGGCGATCTCGGCCGCGCCTTCGAGTTCAACACCGGCGCCGATGGCGGCGTCATGTGGGGGGTGGTCGCCGGCACGACGCTCGCCTTCTTCGCCATGGTCGGCTTCGAGGACTCGGTCAACATGGCCGAGGAGACCAAGGACCCCAGCCGCATCTTCCCCAAGGTGCTGCTCAGCGGCCTGCTGCTCACCGGCTTCGTCTATGTCCTCGTGTCGATCTCGGCCATCGCACTCGTATCGCCGGAGGATCTGGGGGAAGGGGAGACGCCGCTCTTGAAGGTGGTGCAGGCGGGCGCGCCCGGGTTTCCGCTCGGCGTGTTCGGCATCATCACCATGTTCGCCGTGGCCAACAGCGCCTTGATCAACATGCTGATGGCGAGCCGGCTGATCTACGGCATGAGCCGCGAGCACGTGCTTCCCGCCGTGCTCGGCAAGGTGCATGCATCCCGGCGCACGCCCTACATCGCCATCGGCTTCACAACGGTATTGGCCTTCGCCCTCATCGCCTTCGTCGGCGAGGTGCCGGCGCTGGGCGGCACGAC
>CAZOOS010000117.1:1824-7984 GCA_964581475.1 uncultured Hyphomicrobium sp. | reverse complement strand
GTGCCTTGAGGTAGTAGGCGTCGTAGTAGCCGGCCGACAGCACGTAGGTGCCGATCAGGATGCGGCGGCGCACCTCTTTGCCGAAGCCGGCGGCGCGCGTGTTCTCGTAGGTGTCGATCAGATCCTTGCCGGGCACGCGCAGGCCGTAACGCACGCCGTCGTAGCGGGCGAGGTTGGACGAGGCTTCGGCGGGGGCGACGATGTAGTAGGCTGGCAGCGCATATTTGGTGTGCGGCAGGCTGATGTCGTGGATGGTGGCGCCGGCCGCCTTCAGCCAGGCGATGCCCTCTTGCCAGAGCTTGTCGATCTCCTTCGACATGCCCTCGACGCGGTATTCCTTCGGCACGCCGACGCGCAGGCCCTTGATGCCCTGGCTGAGCGCCGCCTCGTAGTCCGGCACCGGCGTTTCGACGGAGGTCGAATCCTTGGCGTCGTGGCTGGCCATGGCGCGCAGCATGATGGCCGCGTCGCGCACCGTCTTGGCCAGGGGACCAGCCTGATCGAGCGAGGAGGCGAAGGCGACGATGCCCCAGCGCGAGCAGCGGCCGTAGGTCGGCTTGATGCCGACGGTGCCGGTGAGCGCCGCCGGCTGGCGGATGGAGCCGCCCGTATCGGTCGCCGTCGCGGCGAGGCACAGGCCGGCGGAAACGGCGGCCGAGGAGCCCCCCGAGGAGCCGCCGGGGACGAGCTTGTCGGTCTTGCCTTTGCGCCGCCACGGCGACACGACGGGACCGAAGGCGCTCGTCTCGTTGGACGAGCCCATGGCGAACTCGTCGCAATTGAGCTTGCCGAGCATGACGGCGCCGGCGTTCCACAGGTTGGCGCCGACGGTCGATTCATAGGTGGGCGTGAACTCGCCGAGAATCTTCGAGCAAGCGGTCGTGCGCACGCCCATCGTGCAGAACAGATCCTTGTTGCCCAGCGGCAGGCCTTCCAGCGGGCGCGCGTCGCCGGTCTTCAGGCGCTTGTCGCTTTGCTTAGCCTGCGCCAGCGCCAGCTCCGGCGTCGGCAGCACGTAAGCGTTGAGGGCGCCGTTGCCGGCGTCGATGGCGTCGATGAACGCCTGCGTCAGCTCGGTGGCCGAGATGTCCTTCTTACGCAGCTTGTCGCGCGCTTCGGCAATGGTGAGCTTATTGAGATCGGTCACGAGCTCTCACTTCTGGCATAGCTTGAACACTTGCGGCTCAGGACCCCACACGTCTTCATTGGAGACGGCGAGCGACCCATCGGAACCAGCGGTGACTTTCAGGTCATAAGGCGCGCCTTCCCCCATCTCCTCGCAATCGGACTTGACGGTCCAGCCGCCGTCCGCCTTCTCGGCGCCCTTGAACTTGCAGTGCACCTCGCGCGGGCTGGTAATGCCCTCGCGGGTCAGCACATCTTGCGACAGCGCTTCGACCAGCTCGCCCGAGAACGCCTTGTGGTCCGCGGCGGCTTTGCAGTCTCCCGCTTCCACCGCGTACGTCCCGGCAATGAAGCTCCAGTCGTCGGCGGCTTGCAGCGGGCACAGCGCCGCTGAGAAGCTCAACGACACCGTCACGGCACATATCGACAACAGCCTACGCATGACCCGTACTCCAATATTCATTCGACAATTTTGGGCACAACAAAAAAGTGGTCTTCGACCATCGGCGCGTTCTTGACGACGGCGTCGGAAATGTCGCCGTCGGTGATGAGATCGGCACGCCTTTTGAGCTCGATGGGCACGACGCGCGTCATCGGCTCGACCGCCGAGGTGTCGACCGAGTTGAGCTGCTCGACCCAGTTGAGAATGCCGGACAGCTCGGCCTCGAGGCCCTTGGCTTCCGCATCGGAAATCTTGATGCGCGCCAGCCGCGCGATACGCCGGACCGTCGTCTCGTCGACCCGCATGGCTCCTCGCCGTTGCCTGTTGAACGTCGCTTTGAGAAAAGCGCGAGGCACTCTTAGCCCCGGTACGGCACGCGCGCAACACGACGCTGCGCCGCGCGGCCGGCGGCGGTTACGAGCGCCGCCACTGCGACAGGAACGGCTGCAGGATATCGGAGGCGTCGTCCGTCCACGGCGAGACGCCCCCGGCATGGAAGTCCTGCGCCCCGTCGACCGCCCGGAAGGCGTCGAGCGCCGCCTGGTTCTTGGCGAAAACGGCAATGGTCGAGGTGTTCTGCGCGTACGAGCCGTCGGCCTTGTCGTCGGAGACGATGAGGCCCTTCAGCTCGGGCACCAGCGGCAGCGTGGCGCCGAGGACGGAATCGAGGTCGAGGTAGCGGTTGGAGATGTGCAGCACGACGACGCCGTCGTCGGTCAGCTTGCGGGTGTAGAGTTGCAGCGCCTCCGCCGTCATCAGGTGCACGGGCACGGCGTCGGAGGTGAAGGCATCGACGATGATGAGATCAAACGTCTTGTCGTCTTCCTTGGCCAACGTCAGGCGCGCGTCGCCGATGACCGCGTCGAGCTGCGGCTGACAGTTGGCGAGGAAGGTGAAGTGCTTCGACTTCGCCGCGATGTCGACAACGATCGGATCGATCTCGAAGAAGCGCCAGACTTCGTGCTTGCGCGAATAGCAGGCGAGCGAGCCGGCGCCCAGGCCGACGATGCCGAAACGGCCCGGCTCGCCCGCCTCGTCGAGACGCGCCTGCACGATCTTCACCGCCGCCGCCATGGGCGAGCCCGGGTAGTAGTAGGTACCGGGGGTGACGTCGGAGACGAGGTGGCCCGTCAGATCGCGCAACCGCTGCGCCCCGTGCAGCGTCGTGCCATGCGTCAGCACGTTGAAGTCGCCGCCTTCCGACTGGCTGACGCGGTAGACGCCGTAGTAGCTGCGTTGCGCCTGGCCGCGCTTGACGGAGGACGGCAGCATGACGACGACGGCGAACGCCATCAGCGCGGCGGTGAGCTGGCGCGCGCCGTGGTTCCAGAATGCGACGGCAGCGGCCGCGCACACCAGTGCGATCACCGGCGTCGTGCCCCATTCGCCGAACGTGTAGCCGTACTGTGCGGCGAGGATGGGCCCCTGCCAGATCAGCAATAGGCCGGCGGCGAAGGTGCCGAGGATCCATATGACGTCCGTCTTCGCCGATCCCGGCTGATCGAAGACGCCGGGCCGGCAGGCGAGCGACAGCGAGATGAGCAGCGGATATTCGAACACCTCGGTGAAGATGCGCGGAGCGATGAGCGCGGAGAACAGCCCGCCGAGCACGCCGCCGAACGACATCCACAGATAGAACTCAGTGAGATAGCGCGCCTGCGGCCGGTTGAGGTACAGCGTGCGATGCGCGACTAGGGCAGCGAGGAAGAACGCGGCGACACCGGCGGCGGCGGTGAGCACCCACTTGTCGTGCTTGGTCTGCGCCAGCTCCAGCAGCGCGAACAGCACAGCGGTAAGCTGCGCCGGCAGCAAGAGCCACATCGGCAGCGGCAGGCGCGACTGGAAGGCGAGCACGAACGTCGACAGATAGAGCGCCAGCGGCAGCACCCAGAGCAGCGGCGCCGAGGCGAGGTCGGTGGCGATATGGGTCGTGAATGCTGTCAGCAGCGCCGCCGGGACGAGCGCCAGCCCGCACCAGGCGATGCGGCGGCGCCACGTCGGCGCGTCGGTGCCGGCTGGTGGTTCCGCGGTCGGTGTGGCTTGCGGGGCATTGGCGCGTCGCCGCACGAGCGCGAAGCAGGCGCCGATGGCGACGATCAACACGACATACAGAACCGCCCAGTAGCGGCTCAGCGCGGTAAGCCCGAACGCCGGCTCGAACAGAAACGGGTAGCCGAGCAGGGCGATGAGACTGCCGAGATTGGAGGCGCCGTAGAGAAAGTACGGATCCTGCGCGTGCGGGTGTCCCGAGCGCGAGAACCACGCCTGCAACAGCGGGGCGTTCGCCGCGACGGCGATAAAAGGCAATCCGACCGCCACGGCGAAGAGACCGAGCTGCCAAAGATACGGGTCGCCGAGCGGCGGCGCGCGCCAGGTCTCCGGCAGCCCGACCGGCAATGCGAGGATTGCCAGCGCCGCCAGACCGAGATGTACGAAGCCGCTCGAGGCGAATGGCACGTAGCGCGTCAGCAGGTGCGCATAGCCGTAGCCGGCAAGCAGTGCCGCCTGGAAGAACAGCAGCGCCACCGCCCATACCGACGAGGAACCGCCGAGCACCGGCAGCACCATCTTGGCGAACAGCGGCTGGATGGAGAACAGCAGGAAGGCGGAGAGGAAAGTCGTCGCCGCGAACAGCGCCAGCACATCGGCACCGGCCGGCGATTTCCGCATGGCGGCGCGCGGCGGCACGGCTCCATCCACCCCGCCGCTCTCCGGCGACATCTTTTCCTGCACGCAACCTACCTTTGTCGTCGCCGCCAGCGCCCCCAGCGGCGCCGATCCTCCCACCTCGCGCCGCAGATTGGAAATCCGCAACCGGCGCGGAGTATAAGGATGCACGAAGCGGCAACAACGGGCAGGCTGTCCTTATGGCAAATTCGACCGGCGAACGGGCGTCCGGCACGACCAGCGAGGATGTCGCAGGCTTTGCCGCAGGTCTTCCCAAGCGCACGGCGCTGATCGGTATCGATGCGGGAACCAAGACGCTGGGGCTCGCCCTGTCCGATATCACCCGCACCATCGCCTCGCCTCTAAAGGTGATCCGCCGCACCAAGTTCAAGGAGGATGCGGCCGACCTGCTGCACACCGCCGCTGAGCACAAGGTCGGCGGCCTCGTTCTGGGATTGCCGTACAATCTCGATGGCACGGCCGGCCCGCGGGTGCAGGCGACGCGGGCCCTGGCCCGCAACCTCAACGCGCTCAGCGAGTTGCCGATCCTTTTGTGGGACGAGCGCCTATCGACGGCCGAGGCCGAGCGTACGCTGCTGGAAGCCGATGCGAGCCGGCGGCGGCGGGCACAAGTCATCGACAAGCTGGCGGCGACGATAATCCTGCAGGGCGCGCTCGATCGCATGCGCAGGATAGCGGCTGGATGAGAGGCAAGGCATTAACTCTCCCCGACGCTAGTCCCATTTGCCGCTCGACCGTCCCAAGCATGCCGCAATAGCCTGCGACCATCTTCAATGACGCCATCGCATGGGCTCGTAGGCCCGATGGCTCTGTGGAATGTAGTATGTCGCAGGTGACGAAACTCCTTCGGCAACGTGCCGAGCCACGTCGCGCCGCCGTGGTGTTGCCACAGCTCTCTGACGAGCGTGAAAGCTACGCCGGGCGTTTCGCCTATCCCGCACGGCGCGAAGTGCGCCGCCTGATGCGAACCTCCCCGCGTCTTGCCGATCTTGCCGTGGTATTTCCCGGCGCCATGTACGCCTTGGCGACACGACGCGGCACGCAGGAGGCGCGCGATGCCGCCGTCGCCCTCATCGAGAGCGGCGCGGCACTCAAGACCGTAGCGCGTGCCCTGGAGCTGCCGCTGTGGTTGCGGCGCCTGCCGCCCGAGGCATTTCAGAAAGCCATCGCTCCCGTGCCGTCGAGCGAGAGCTTCACGCGCCGCGTCGCCACGCGCCTGCCGGCGGCACCCTCTCACAGTGCGCTGTGGCTCGACAGCGTCGCCTTCGGCGCGCGGGCGTGCCACGAGGACTTCGCCCTGTGGCTCGCCGATCAAGCGATCTTCAGCGAACCCGGCAAACCCGAGCAGATGTTCGGCGTGCTCGCCGCCTATGCCTGGCACTCGCGCGCCACGCAGACGCGCGCCCACAGCCTCATCGTCGTACCGTGGCGGCCGGAGATCGCCTTCGACACGGCGTTGTGCGCGGCCAAGAGCTGGCTCAACCGCATGCGCCTCTCCTTGCAGCTCGGCCCCGGCGTGCTCACCGATCCTTGGCTGTCGGGCGGGCAGGTGCGCGGGCTGACGTTCGTGCCGCTGCTCGACCGCACGGACATTCTCACCGAGGCGCGCGCCATGCAGAATTGCGCCGACCAGTACGCCGAGCGGCTGGCCGACGATCGCTGCCGGCTCTTCTCCATTCGCCGCGAGCGTGAGCACGTCGCCACGCTCGAGATCGGCCCGCACTCGCGCGAGGCTGGCATGCTGGCCATCACGCAGCTCAAGGGACGCCACAACATGGCAGCGCCTCTCGACGTCTGGCAGGCGGCGTACGCGTGGCTTGCGGCACAGAGCGGGCTGCGCCGGCTGGCACCGCGTATTCCGCCGGAGCGCAAACTGGACGAGGAGGTCTGGCGGCAGCTCATGGG
>CAZOOS010000117.1:0-1724 GCA_964581475.1 uncultured Hyphomicrobium sp. | reverse complement strand
CGCGTATTCCGCCGGAGCGCAAACTGGACGAGGAGGTCTGGCGGCAGCTCATGGGGCCGTATCGCCGCCGCACCGGCGGCGCCCCCTGGCTCGCAGAGACTGCTACACCGGCGGCATTCGACACCTTCAACAGCGAGATGGCCGACCTTGCCCGCCGCGGCGGCGTCTCATCCTGGCTGTTCACTTAGGCAGGGGCGAATAGTGAGTAGCGCATAGGGAGTAAGGAATAGAGCCACTCTATTCGCTCGTCGCTCACACCTGGTTCGGTGAGGCGCGGGCGATGATGGCGCGCACGTCGGCATGCTCCAGCCCCTGCCCGTAGGTTTGCCGCGGATCGCCGGAAATGCGCGTCGCTATGAACGCATCCGCCACCGCCGCCGGCGCGTGCGCGCGCAGGATGGTTCCGGCAGCGAGCACGGCCAGCGCCTCGACCAGCGTGCGGCCGCGCGCGTCGAGCAGCTTGGGTTCCTGCAGCATGGCTTCGAGGCGCGCATGCGCGCGGCGCAGGTGCTGATCGTCGCCCGCGGCGACAAGCAGCTCGTCCATTACCACCCGCACGGCGGCGGGCTCGCGCTGCAGGACCCGCGCCACATCGAGCGCCATGACGTTGCCCGAGCCTTCCCAGATGGAATTGACCGGCACCTCGCGATAGAGCCGCGCTAAGGGCGCCTCCTCGACGTAGCCGTTGCCGCCGAGGCATTCCATGGCCTCCGCCGTGAGCGGCGGGGCGAGCTTGCACACCCAGTATTTGGTCACCGGCGTCATCAGCCGCCGCCAAGCGGAGGCGCGCGGATCCTCGGCGCGATCGAAGGCGCGCGCCAGGCGGAACGACAGAGCGCCCGCTGCCTCGACGTCGAGCGCCATGTCGGCCAGCACCTGCTGCATCACCGGCTGCTCGACGAGCTTCTTGTCGAACACGCTGCGGTGCTCGGCGTGGTGGATGGCATTGGCGAGCGCAAAGCGCATTAGTCCCGCCGAGGCGACGGCGCAGTCGAGGCGGGTGTTGGTGACCATGTCGATGATGGTGGCGACGCCGCGCCCTTCTTCGCCGATGGCGCGCGCGTAGGCGCCGTGGAATTCCACCTCGGCCGAGGCGTTCGAGCGGTTGCCGAGCTTGTCCTTCAGCCGCTGCAGATGCAGCGCGTTGACGCTGCCGTCCGGCCGGAAGCGCGGCATCAGAAAGCAGGTGAGGCCATCGGGCGCCTGCGCCAGGACGAGGAATGCATCCGACATCGGCGCCGACAGGAACCACTTGTGGCCGGTGATGCGGTATTCGCCGCCGCCGACGAGCTCGGCTTTGGTCGTTGACGCGCGCACATCGGTGCCGCCCTGCTTTTCCGTCATGCCCATGCCGAGCGTGACGGCGGTCTTCGCGGCGGGCGGCGCAAAGCTCGGATCGTAGGTGCTGGGGAGGATGCGCGGCAGCCATTCGGCGGCCACGTCCGGCTGCTGCAGCAGCACCGGCACGGCGGCGTTGGTCATGGTGATGGGGCAGCAGTGCCCCGCCTCCATCTGCGCCGCCATGTAGAAGGCGCCGGCGCGGGCGACGTGCGCGCCGGGGCGCCGCGCCTCGCCCTTCTTGCCGAGATGGGCCCACACCGAGGCATGCAGGCCCTCAGTGCAGCTCGTGCGCATCAGCGTGTGGTAGGCGGGATGGAACGTCACCGTGTCGCGCCGGCGCCCCTGCCGGTCGTGCGTCGACAGCTTGGGCGTGTGCTCGTTGG
>CAZOOS010000116.1:0-7991 GCA_964581475.1 uncultured Hyphomicrobium sp. | reverse complement strand
CTCAGTTGCCGAAGATCTGCTTCTGGCCGAGGTTGCGGAAGAGCTGTTGCACGATGCCGACGTCCTTGCCGCCCGGCGCCGGCGTGGTCTTCGTCACGTAGTCGAACACGCGACCGTCCTTCATGCCGTAGTTGGCGACGCGCTCGACGGTGCCCGCTTGTGAAAAATAGACGGCAACGATTTGGCGATCATGCTCGGTCGGCAGCATGAAGGCCGTCTGCGTCGCCGTGCTCGAGATGTAGTAGAAGGCCTGATTGTTGCCGACGACCGCCGTGGTCGACGGCGAGCCGAGGTTCATGCGCACCTGCTCCTGGCTCATGCCCGGCTGGATTTGCTGCAGGTCGCCTTCGTGGAATTGGACGCCATGCTTGATGACGTTTGAATCGCAGGCGGTGACAGCCAGCGCGGCGGCGACAGCGGCCATGAGGCGGAGAACGGGCGGCGCTTTGGCGGTCGAGCCGCGCGTGCGGCGTTGGCGGGCGTTCGTCTCTCGGCGCATTATGTTATGTGTTCCCGAGACTCGATCGAAGGGTGGCCGAAACCGCGCTTAGCCTGCGGTCAAGCCGAATGCAACGGGGCAGTCGCAACCCGGTCGCCACTCCCCCGGATTTGTTTCCGCCCGCAAACCAAGAGCCCGGCGCAGATGCTGGATTTTTTCAACGCCCGCACCGACATGCGCCGTAAAGCAGGCGAGATTTATGGCGCGATCGTGACGCAGGCGCGTCGCCCCGCCTTTTACGCCGGCCTGGGTGTCCCTGATACCCCGTCGGGACGCTACGAGATGGTGGTCGTTCACCTTTTTCTGGTGCTCGAGCGTCTGCGTTCGGCAGCCGGTGGGGGCGCCGACCTGCCGCGACTGCTGGTGGAGGCATTCATCGCCGACATGGACGATTCCTTACGCGAGATGGGTACCGGCGACCTCACCGTACCCAAGAAGGTTCGCCGCGCGGCCACCGGGCTTTACGAGCGCAGCATGGCTTACAAGGCGGCGCTGGCGGCAGGTGACTTGGAGGCTCTGGCGGCCGTGCTCAAGGAGCATGCGTACGCCGACGCCGACACGCATTTTGCGCCTTTGCTCGCCAGCTACGTGCAGGCCGCGGCGGCGACGCTGGCGGCAGCGGACGCCCGGCAGGTTGCCGCCAGCAGCTTCGAGTTTGCGGCCGTGCCGCATTCCGCAGTGAGGTCATGATGAACGAGGCGCTCACCTGGTCGTATCGCACGGCGGAGATACCGGAGGCGGGGCTGCGCCAGACACGCGCCGCCACCGAGGCGGAGCGCGCACAAGTGGCGGAGGGGCTCGACGTCGTCTCCTGCGAGAGCATCGAGGCCGAATTCACCATCCGCGCGACCGGCAAGGGCCACTATCGCCTTGCCGGCAAGGTGGCGGCCCGGCTGACACAAAGCTGTGTCGTCACCCTCGAGCCCGTCGCCCAGACGGCAGAAGGAACCTTCGACGTCGAGTTCTGTCCGCCGGCGCAGCTGCCGCAGAGCGGCGAGGAAGAAGTCGAGGCATTGAGCGCGGCCGAGTTCGAACCGATCGAGCACGGCCGCATCGACGTCGGCAGGATTGTCTATGAGACGCTGTCGGCCGCCGTCGATCCGTACCCGCGCAAGGCGGGTGCAGAATTCGCCGCCGACGAGGTCGGCGGTCCGCTGGTTGGCGACAACGGGCCGTTCGCCGCCTTGAAGAAGCTCAAGGATCGCGGCTGACGGTCACACAACGCCGAGGCCAAGGCGGCTAAAATCCAGTTGTTTCGCAGTTGCAAAAGAGTATGGTCCGCTCGTTTACGGGTGGGCAGGCGGTCCAATAATGCGGCCTCCATTCTGGGGAATATTTGCGAGGCGAGCCGCGACATGTCTCAGCCGCGGACCATAGCGCTCGACGCCATGGGAGGTGACCACGGGCCTTCCGTCGTCGTCCCCGGCGCTGCTCTCTCGCTGGAGCGCTATCCATCGCTCAGCTTCATCTTCTTCGGCGATGAGCCGCGCATCCGGGCCGAGTTGGAAAAGCTCCCGGTGCTCGCGGCCAAGTCGCGCGTCGTCCATACCGAACTGGCCATCAACATGACGGACAAGCCCAGCCAGGCCTTGCGCCGCGGCAAGGGCTCGAGCCTATGGCTGGCCATCGACGCCGTGCACAAGGGCGAAGCCGACGTGGCCGTCTCGGCCGGCAACACCGGGGCCTTCATGGCCATGTCGAAACTCATCCTGCGCCCGATGGCCGGCATCGAGCGGCCCGCCATCGCGGCCCTGTGGCCGACCGTCAAGGCCGAATGCATCGTTCTCGACGTCGGCGCCAACATCGGCGCCAGCGCCCGCGAGCTCGGCGATTTTGCCCTCATGGGTGCGGCCATGGCGCGAGCGTTGTTCCACATCGAGCGTCCGACCGTCGGGCTGCTCAACGTCGGCGTGGAGGAGATCAAGGGGGTCGAGGAAGTGCGTCAGGCGCACGCTTGGCTGAAGAGCACCGACCTGCCGCTCGAATACCGCGGCTTCATCGAGGGCGACCAGATCGGGCAGGGCGTCGTCGACGTGGTGGTCGTCGAAGGCTTTGCCGGCAATATCGCCCTGAAGACCGCCGAGGGTACCGCCAAGCAGATCGGCGAATATCTGCGCGCCGCCATGCAGCGCTCATGGCTGTCGAAACTCGGCGCCCTTCTGGCCTCCGGCGGTTTCCGCGTTCTCAAGGAGAAAATGGACCCCCGCCGGGCCAACGGCGGCACGTTTCTTGGCCTCAACGGGATCGCGGTCAAGAGTCACGGGGGCACCGATGCCCTGGGCTTTGCCAGCGCCGTCGATCTCGCGTACGAGATGGCCCAGAGCCGCCTCATTCCTCGGCTCGCTGCCGATCTGACGGCATTCCACCACAAGCTCGAGGCGAGCGCCGAGAGTTGAGGGTAAAGGCCGGGACGCACACGAGGGTCGCCGTTTGGCCGATCCGCCGCGCCCTTTCCCCCTACAAGCTGGGTCAACCATAAGAAGCAAGGCAGCTCAGTGGCAGTTATTCGTTCAGTGATCCGCGGTGTCGGCGCGCATCTGCCCAAGCGCGTCATGACCAACGCCGACCTCGCCAAGCTCGTCGACACAAGCGACGAATGGATCGTCGAGCGCACCGGCATTCGCGAGCGCCACATCGCCGGCGATGACGAGTTGACGTCGGACCTCGGCATCGCCGCCGCCAAGCAAGCGCTGGTGCGCGCCGGCCTCGACCCTGTCGACGTCGATCTCGTCATCTGCGCAACGGCGACGCCCGATCGTACGTTTCCGGCGACGGCGGTGAAGATTCAGCACGGCCTCGGCGTCAGCAAGGGCGCGGCTTTCGACGTGCAGGCGGTATGCTCGGGCTTCGTTTACGCTCTGTCCGTTGCGGATAATTTCCTCAAAACCGGCCAGTTCAAGCGCGCGGTCGTCATCGGTGCGGAAACCTTCTCGCGCATCCTCGACTGGGAGGATCGCTCGACCTGCGTGCTGGTCGGCGACGGTGCCGGCGCCGTGGTGCTCGAAGCGCAGCCGCAGCACGGCACGCGCGAGGACCGCGGCATTATCGCCACGCGCCTTCGCTCGGACGGGCGCTACGAGGAGCTGCTCTACGTTGACGGCGGCCCCGGCTCGACGAAGACGGTCGGGCATCTGCGTATGAACGGGCGCGAGGTCTTTCGCCACGCCGTGCAGAAGATCACCGGCGTCATCGAAGAGACGCTGTTGATGACCGGCTATGCCGCCGACGAGATCGATCTCTACGTGCCGCACCAGGCCAACCAGCGCATCCTCGACGGCGTGCTGAAGAAGCTAGGCGTGCCGGCCGAGAAAATCGTCGTCACGCTCGACAGGCATGGCAACACATCGGCCGCGTCGATTCCGCTGGCGCTTAACCATGCCTTCGAGCAGCACCGCGTTAAGGAAGGCTCGCTCGTCCTCATGGAGGCAATGGGCGGTGGATTCACCTGGGGTGCCGTGCTCGCCCGCTGGTGACGTGTGCCGACTGTTTTCTGCAACGCGGCAAGTTTCTTTCTTTGATTTCAGCTAGTTGAAATGTGCTCGTCATTGACGATTGCGTTTCCCACCGGTAGCATCTCAAAAAAGGTGAGAAGGCGGGAGGCAAAATGCCATGGGAGGCAAGACGTTAACGCGTGCAGACCTTGCGGAAGCCGTTGTCCGCAAGGTCGGATTGCCGCGCAACGAGAGCCAGGAGCTTGTTGAACTGGTGCTCGGAGAGATCTCCGCGAGTTTGGCTCGGGGAGATAGCGTGAAGCTGTCGTCGTTCGGCTCGTTCGGCATTCGCCAGAAGGGCGAGCGCATGGGCCGCAATCCCAAAACAGGGGACGAAGTGCCGATCACGCCGCGCCGGGTCTTGGTCTTTCGACCGAGCAACATTATGAAAGAGCGCATCAACCAGGGCTTGATCCGCCGCAAGGCTGCCGAATAGGCGCTGCACGCTGGCGGCTTAGGCAGCAGCCGGCGGAGGCGTAATGACCAAGACCGCAGAGGCCTTTCGCACCATCAGCGAAGTCGCCGAAGAGCTCGAGGTCCCCAAGCACGTGCTGCGCTTCTGGGAAGGCCGGTTTCCGCAGATCCGGCCGATGAAGCGCGGCGGCGGCCGCCGCTACTATCGCCCCGAGGACATGGCGCTGCTGCGCGGCATCTGTCATCTGCTGCACGCCGAGGGCTACACCATCAAGGGCGTGCAGAAGATCCTGCGCGAACAGGGCGTCGATACGGTCAAGCGCTTTGGCGCCGACCCTGCCGCCATGGCGGCACCCGTTGCCGCGGCGCCCGCGCCTGCGCAGCCGGCCGGCAAGCGTGCCGGCAAGAAGACGGTGACCGCCGCATCGGCTGCGGCGCACGGCGTGCCGAGCAAAGCCGACGTGCGCGAACGCCTGCTCGCGGCCATCGCCGAGTTGGAGAATTGCCGCGGGATACTGCTCGGCAAGCCGCCGGAGAGCGCCGCGCGCCGTTCGGCGCCTAAGGCACGGCGCGCTGCGCGCGGGTGAGCGGCATCCAGACGCCTGAGCTTTGGTGTGTCGATCTCGGCGCCGGCGGTCCGGCGCTGCACGCGCTCGAAGAGCGCACGCCGCGCTTGAGTTCCGCCGATCGCGCGCGCGCCTGTGACGTCTCCGACCCGAGCGCGCGCGGCGAATGGCTGGCGACGCACATCGCCTTGCGGCTACTGATCGAGCGCGCGGCCGGCAGGCAATGGCGCGGCGCGACGTTCACGCGCAGCGAACGCGGCAAGCCGCACCTCGACGGCGCGCCGCTGGCGTTCAGCATTTCGCATGCGCCCGGGTTGGCGCTCATCGGATTGGCGCCGCGTGGGAGCATTGGCGTCGATATCGAGCGCACGCGGCGCGTGCGCGTCGGCGAATCCCGTCGTGCACGTATCGAGGAGGCGGGCGCGGCGCTAATCAATGAGCCGCTGCCCATAGAAGGCAGCTCGCGATTTCTGCAGGCATGGGTGCGGCTCGAGGCCCTCGCCAAGGCCGACGGCTGCGGCATCGGCCGGTTGCTGACGCGGCTCGGCATCCTCGGCGTCAGTGCTGAAAGCCGCGCTGGGCAGGCAAGCGCGCGCGGTATGGTCGCGGCGTTGCTCGCTGGCGACGCGCCACCGTCGGTCCGCGATCTGCAACTCGGCGACGGCGTGTATGCGGCCGTGGCATCGATCGGCTTCACCGGCGTCGGTACGCCGGCGTGGCTGCCGACGCGGGTTGAAAGCCTGGAAAAGCTGATTGGGTGAGCCGGGCGCGGCTTTGCCGTTGACCCGCATGTTCGCGCGGGGCAAAAGGGGCGCTTCGGAGCGTAGCGCAGCCTGGTTAGCGCACCAGTCTGGGGGACTGGGGGTCGGAGGTTCAAATCCTCTCGCTCCGACCAATCTTTCAATAACCTGGCCATACATCGAGCCGCCGCACAATGCGGTCTCCATGCGTTCGCCGATGCGCCTCCCCTGGACTTGACGGCCGGCGCTGCTGACAACCAACGGGGTCTCGTGACCGACGCCGTGCCTAAGACAATCCAAGGCGAGGTCAAGCTGCAGCGCTCCCTCGGGTTGTGGCTGAGCGTGCTCTATGGCCTCGGCGTGACGATCGGCGCCGGCATTTACGTGTTAATCGCACCTACCGTGGCGCGCGCCGGCATGCAGGCTCCACTCGCCTTCATTCTTGCCGCACTCGTCATGGCACCCTCTGCGGCATCATTCGCCGAACTCGCCTCACGCATGCCGCTGAGCGCCGGCGAGGCCACCTATGTGCGCGCCGGCCTGAAATCGGATCTACTCGCGCGACTGGTCGGCCTGCTCGTCATCGCCACCGCGATCATCTCGGCGGCAACGGTGAGTCGCGGCAGCGCCGGGTACATTCAAGTGTTCGTCGACTTGCCCTTTGCGTTCATCGTCGCCAGCGTGGTTCTAGGCCTCGGCACTCTTACGGCGAGAGGGATCTGGCAGTCAGTATCGTTCGCCGGTGTCATGACGCTGGTCGAGCTCAGCGGGTTGCTGCTCATCGTCGGCCTGGGCGCCGCATACACGCCGGACCTCACACGGCGGCTGCCCGAGGTTTGGAGCGGCCTGGACGGTGCGGCGGCATGGGTGGGGATGGCCGGTGCCATTCTGCTCGCCTTTTTTGCGTTCACCGGTTTCGAAGGGCTCGCCAACATCGCCGAGGAGGTGAAGGAACCCTCGCGCACGTTGCCCATCGCCATCTTCCTCACGCTGGCGGTCGTGACGCTGGTCTACGCGGCCGTGGTTTGGGTCTCAGTCGTCGCGGTGCCGCGCGAGGAACTTGCGCAGACTGCGGCCCCATTGAGTCTCGTCTTCGAGCGGGTCACCGGTTCTTCGCCCGCGGTCATAACCGCAATCGCCATCGCCGCGACCATCAACGGCATCATCGTCTTCATGGTGATGGGCTCGCGGGTGATCTACGGCATGGCGGCACAAGGGCTGCTGCCGGCGCCACTGGCGCGGGTCAACGCACGCACGCGCACCCCGCTGTTAGCCACGGGATTGGTGGTGGCGGCGGTGCTGGGGCTTGCCTTGACCTTTCCCATCGAGGGGCTAGCCGAAGCAAGCTCGCGCATCACGCTCATCATTTTTGCGTTCGTCAACGCCGCCCTGCTCAAGCTCAAGAGCGGCCGCTCGGCGGCGCCGGCCGGCGTATTCGTCGTTCCCGCTTGGGTCCCGGCGCTCGGCCTGGCAACCAGCTTGGCCCTATTGGCGAGCGAGATTGTTCTGCGCCTTTGAGGCACGAGCCGTTCCGCACTGAGGCAAGTTGGCCGGATTACTTCTTCTGGATGCTTTCCAGATAGTGCGTCACCTCTAACATCCGGATGTGTGCCGGTAGAAATCCCGGCTGACCTTCCTGTGCGCGCATGCGTTTGGAGAACAGCGGCATATCGAGGGTGTCGTGCCCCGGAATGGGCTTTTCCCCGGCGATAACCTCGAACACGGGCCAGAACGGAAACACGCCGCCGTTGCGCTGCGCGAACGTCGTCAGATCCTTCGGCGGCACGGCGAGGCGCGCGCTGAGCTCGCCCGTGCCAGTTCCATCCTTGCCGTGACAGGTGGCGCAGTTCTCCTCGAATTCCATCTTGCCTTCGTCGAGGACGGTGCGGCGGCTTCCTTGCGCATGGGCCGCGAAGGACATCATCGCAACGGCTGCGCATACGAGCACGGGAGCGGCAAATTGATTAAATCTCATTTCCAACCTCACATCCGGCGATCAGCTGACGAGGGCTCTTCCATCCTTCCGCGCCTTGGAAGGCTTAGAGAGGAGAGTGCGTACTAGCAGTGGGAGCGCCGGCTGCCGGCGTGGTCGCGCCCTGCTCGGCGAACTGCTTATAGGCTTCGATAGCGTGCGCCGCATACATCACGGAAGGACCGGCGCCCATGTAGATCGCCATCCCCAGCGTCTCGCCGATTTCGGCGCTGGTTGCGCCCTGTTGCACCGCCGCTTTGGCGTGAAAGGCGATGCAGTCGTCACAGCGCGTCGCGACGCCAATGGCGA
>CAZOOS010000115.1:0-8039 GCA_964581475.1 uncultured Hyphomicrobium sp. | reverse complement strand
GACGAACGGAGAGGGGTCATATGAGGCACACCCCCCCCCTACGCAAGAAAAATTTGGCCCTCGGGGCAAAAAATTTCTCCGCGCGTCCGGCGGGATTCACTCAGCGTTTGCCGCGCGGGCCGTTGGTGGCGCTTTCGACACCGCTGCGACAATCGCGCGAGGCGCCGCGCGCTACTCTTTTCCAAACAGGTTATCGAGCAGCTTTTGCGCCTTCGACGGCTTTCCGCCTTCGCCCTCGCCGAACAGATCCTGCACGATCTCCCCGGCATTCTTGCCTTTCAACTGCTTGCCGATCTGCTTCACCGCGTCGACCGTGCCGGGTGCGTTGATGGCGCCGGCAATATCGGGCGAAATGTCGGGATGCTCCCATGAGCCGCTGATGTGCACCGGCACCTCGATGCCCGCAGCATCGGCTTCGCCGCCGTCGCCGCCGAGGTTGGCGACGAGCTTCGGGCGCACCGTGTAGTCGAGGCTGCGCTGCGGCAGGTCGACGGCGCCGTCGCCGGCGGCGTGCAGATGCTGACTGTCGAGCTTCAGATCGTTGTTGGTGGCGATGCCATTGGCGATGACGAAGCTTCCCGTCAGCCGGCGAAAATCCGTTTTCTTCGAGGGATCGGAGGCGAAGTTGGGGATGCTGCCTTCCGACAACTCGTTCAGCGCGCCGCCGAGATCGAACCCGATCACCGACCCGTTGTTCACGGCGACATTCGCGGTGCCATTGAGCGATTGCACCACGGCCGCCTCGGTGGCGCCGCGGCCCGATACCTTCCAGGCCACATCGGCGTTGCCGGCTAGCCAGTCGACCTGCGCGGAATCCCGCAAGAGGGGTCTTGCGGCGATGCCCGACAGCGAAACGTCGGCGGTAAATGCGGGCTCGCCCGACGAGGCGTCGAGCGTGACAATGCCGTGGCCGCTGCCGTCGTAGAGGCGCAAGTCGGTCAGGGTCACCTTCGCCACCTGATCCTTGACACCGACCGTCACCTCGGCGCCGTCGATGCGCGTGCCCCCGTACGTGACGTCGGTCAGCGCGACGCGCGCGTCGACATCGGCAAGGCCCAGCGCCTTGATGTCGATCGGCTCGGTGCTCCAGCCGGCGCGCTGCGTGTAACCCTTCACTTGCGGGCCGCTCGGCCGGTTCAGCAGGTCCTCGATTGAGTTGGGATCGGCCGGGGCCGGCGCTGAGTCGCCGCCATCAAGGCTCAGCGGCGACGGCGCCGGGACGGCCGTGTTGCTTCCCCGGCCGGCCCGGATGTCGGCGCCAAGCGGCAGCTCAGCAATGTTCAGACCGGAAATTTTGAGGTCGGCAGCGACGTGCGGCCGCGACCCGTCGCGCTCTTCAAAGCCGATGGTGCCGCTGGCAGTCGTGCTGCCGGCTTTCAAACTGACCTCCGACAGATGCACGCTCCTGTCGGTGGCGCTGAGATGCGCCGTGAAGGCGACCTCGCCCTTGCCAGCCTCCGGCGACAGGTCGTTGCCCCACCAATGCGCCAGCGCGGCAAGCGACGACGAACTCGCGGCGAGCGTGCCTTCGCCCTTGGCCGGCCCGACCGTCCCGTCGTAGCTGAAGGTCAGAGGCATGCCGGTGACCGTCAGCGCCAGCCTGGCCGGCCGCTGCTCGACGATATCCTGCGGCGTCGTCACCGTACTCTTGAACTCGAACGTCTCGCCTTCCGCAACGAGGCTGCCGCTGCCTTGCAGCGGCTGGTCCATGGCGGCCAGGGAGAATCGCGCGTTGAGCCCGTCGAAGCGCCCCCAGGCGCCGTTACGCTCGTCGTTGTAGCGCACGGCGCCGTCGGTAATGCGGATGTCGTCGATCGATAGCGCGGCGACGTCGCTCGGCGCGGCAGCAGCCGCCGGACTGACGATGACGTCCCAAACACGCACCGCCGGAGAGCGCGCGAAACGCACCGGCAAATCGACGCCCGCCATGTCCCAGCTACGGCGGCCATCGGCGTCGACGCGCAACGAGAAGACGGGCTCGTTCAACTCCAGGCGGTCGACGACGATCTCCTGGCGCAGTAACGGGAGCAGTTGCACGCCGACATCGAAATTCGCGGCCTTTAGCAGCGGCTCGCCGCCCATTCCCGCCGGTGCCGAGAGCGATACGCCGCTGAGGCGCAGGCCGAGTGACGGGAAGACGGTAAACGAGGCGCCGCCGCCGATGATCAGATCGCGGCCCGTTTCCGCCTTCACGCGCGCGATGATCTCGCGGCGGATGTAGTCGGTGGGTGGCGACAAGACGAAAAAGGTCGCGGCGCCGACGCCGAGGCACAGCAGAGCCACGCCGCCATAGAGCAATACGCTCGTCAGCGCCGAGGAGCGGCGCGGCGGCTCTGCGTACCGTCGATCGCCCCCGACACCGAGCTGTGGCGCCGGCGATCGCCCTGCGGGATCCGAATCACGCCGTTGATTTGGGGGCAGGCCCCTGCCAGGCGGCCGGGTGTTGGTCATGTCGCCCTCGAATGGCTCCTTTGCGCCTGCGGCCGGAACCAGGTCGCTCCCACGCTAGATGGAGGCATTGCAGCCCACATTAAAGGCCGTTTTTCGGTGCGCTGCAGCAGCCCAATGGCCCTTCAGGGCAATCTGGAGGCTGCGACAACCCGGCAGCATGAGACCATTGGAAGTGTCTGAAAGGGAACAGCATCGCTCAAGAAGTCTTATATGATGGCGCATGGCTCCAGCAGCAGTGTGGTAATTTGTAGTCGATGCTTTGGCCCTCTCCTAGGCTCGTACTGCACCCGCAGTTGCTGCAATGCAGCAAAAGGAACGGCGATGCACTACTACGCATATGAATTCGCACACTCCGTTCTGTCTCCGATGCGCTTCGGCGTAAGCGGCCTGCGCAGCATGCTCGACTGGCCGTTCAATCCGATGGCCAACACCCCATATGGCCGGCACCTGGCGGCGGCATGCGAGCTATTCGAGAACGTGACCCGCCGCTACGGCAAGCCCGAGTTCGGTTTGAAGACGACCCGCATCGGCGGCGTCGACGTCGGCGTGCGCGAGCAGGTGATCGCGTCGACGCCGTTCGGCAGTCTTCTTCACTTCAAGCGCGACGAGACCGGGCTCACCGGCAAACGCTACGATCCCAAGGTGCTCATCGTGGCGCCGATGTCGGGGCACTACGCGACGCTGCTGCGCGGCACCGTCAAGGCGATGCTGCCCGACCACGAGACCTACATCACCGACTGGCACGACGCGCGCGATATCCCTCTCGCCATGGGACGCTTCGACCTCGACGACTTCATCGATCACATCATCGAGTTCATTCGCGTGCTCGGCACCGACGTGCACGTCATTGGTGTGTGTCAGCCGGCCGTGCCCGTGCTTGCTGCCGTGGCGCATATGGCGTCCATCGACGACCCGTTCCAGCCGGCGTCGATGACGCTGATGGGCGGCCCCATCGACACGCGCCGCAATCCGACCGGGGTCAACAAGCTCGCCGAAGGCAAATCGATCGAGTGGTTCGAGAACAACGTGGTCAGCACCGTGCCATTCCCGCATGCCGGGTTCATGCGCCCGGTTTATCCCGGCTTCATGCAGCTCACCGGCTTCATGACCATGAACCTCGAGCGTCACATGAACGCGCACGTCGACTTGTTCAATAATCTCGTCAAGGGCGACTGCGACAGCGTCAAGCAGCATCAGGACTTCTACGACGAGTATCTCGCCGTGATGGATCTGACCGCCGAGTTCTACTTGCAGACGGTGAAGACCGTGTTCCAGGAGCACGCGCTGCCGAGGGGCACCATGATGCACCGCGGCGTGCGCGTCGATTGCTCGGCCATTCAGGACACCGCCCTGATGACCGTCGAGGGCGAGCGCGACGACATCTGCGGCATCGGCCAGACCCAGGCAGCGCACGACCTGTGCACCAACATCCCCGAGGATCAGAAGGTGCACTACATGCAGGAGGGCGTCGGCCATTACGGCGTCTTCAACGGCACCCGCTGGCGCACCGAAATCCAGCCACGCATCCGCGAGTTCATCCGCACCATCGAGTACGAGCGCGGCGACCTGCCGACGGGACGCACGGCACGCCGCATGCACCATCCCTCGGTCGCCGTCTCGCCCGTCTAGGAAGATTAGCGAGCCCTTGGTCACTCTCTGGCAGTCTCCGGATCCCTAAGACCGGAGACGCCGATGGGACGTCCGCTATTTGCCGCTGCCGCCGTCGCAGCGATGGCCATGCCGCTCACCGCGGGCGCGGCCGACGAAGACCTTGAAATCACTTTCAACGACCACTGCCGCGAGTGTCACTCCTTTCTCAAGGGCGACAACCGGCTGGGGCCCAGCCTCTACGGCGTCGTCGGCCGCAAGGCGGGTCTCGAGCCCGGCTACGGCTATACGCAATCGCTGAAGGACTCCGGCGTCACCTGGGACGAGCCGACGCTCGACAAATGGATCGCCAATCCCGGCGCGGTGATCCCGGGTAACGGCATGAGCCCGCCCTATGGCGGCGTCGCCGATGCGGATATCCGCAAGCGCATCATCGCCTTCCTCAAGACGCTGGCGCCAAAAACAAACGGCGGCCCGTGAGGACCGCCGTGTGCCCCGTCGTAGACGGAAATCGACAGTTAGATGATGTCGATCTCGGCAGGCATGTAAGAAGTGACCTCGAGGCCAACTTCCTGCTCGCGAACTGCCGGCTTGGTCCAAACCTTCATGGTTCTTTCCTCCTCTAGCGACCGGACGACCAATTCATCCGGCCTATGGCCACTATGTAGGCAGTCGCCTACATAAGCGCCAATCGCATTTCCTTGGTCGGGATATAAGCGCGGCTGATACCGTTACAATGCTCATGCGCACTAGTGCGCGGCTTCCCAGTTGTCGGCGGCCTTGGCGTCGACGTGGATCGGCACCGCCAGCGCGATGACCGGAAGCGCCGCGCCCTCCATGACTTTCTTGACGGTCTTCAAAGCCTTCGGCACATCCGCCTCGCCCACTTCGAACACCAGCTCGTCGTGCACTTGCAGCAGCATGCGCGCCGAGTTGAGGCCCTCGGCCTCGAGCGCTTGCGGCATGCGCACCATGGCGCGGCGGATGATGTCGGCGGCCGAGCCTTGGATGGGCGCGTTGATCGCCGCGCGCTCCAGATTTCCACGCACGCCCGGATTCTTGGTGTTGATCTCCGGATAGTGGATGCGCCGTCCGAACACCGTCTCGACGAAGCCGCGCTCGCGCGCGTGTTTCTTCGTCTCTTCCATGTAGGCGCGGATGCCGGGGAAACGCTCGAAGTAGGTCTTGATGTAGGCGCCCGCCTCGTCCTTGGGGATGCCGAGCTGGTTGGCGAGGCCGAAGGCCGAGATGCCGTAGATGATGCCGAAGTTGATCGCCTTGGCGCGGCGGCGCACCTCGGCCGGCATGCCCTCGATCGGCACGCCGAACATTTCCGAGGCCGTCATGGCATGAATATCGAGGCCCTCGTCGAAGGCTTTGCGTAGCTGCGGGATGTCGGCCATGTGCGCCAGCACGCGCAACTCGATCTGGCTGTAGTCAGCGGAGATGAGCTTCTTGTCCGGCGCGGCGACGAAGGCCGTGCGGATCTCGCGGCCCTCCTTGGTGCGGATGGGGATGTTCTGCAGGTTCGGCTCCGACGACGCGAGGCGGCCCGTGGTCGTCGCGCCTAACGCATAGGAGGTATGGATGCGCCCGGTACCACCGTGCACGTAGGCCGGCAACGCGTCGGTGTAGGTGGAGCGCAGCTTCGTCAACTGCCGCCACTCGAGCATGGTGTTGATCAGCCGGCGCGCGCCGTCGGGGAGCTCCTCGTTGGCAGCGAGGTCGTCGAGCAGGCCGGCGCGCGTCTCCCACTGGCCGCTCTTGGTGCGCTTGCCGCCGGGCAGCTGCAGACGGTCGAATAGCAATTCGCCCAGCTGGCGCGGCGAGCCGAGGTTGAATTTGTGGCCGACGAGGCGATTGACCTCTTCCTCGAGCCGCGCGACGCCCTGCGCGAACGTCGACGACAGGCGCGAAAGAATAGCGCCGTCGACGAGGATGCCGGCGCGCTCCATGTCCGCGATCACGGCGATGAGCGGCCGCTCCAGAGTCTCGTACACCGTCGTCACGCGATCGGTCGCCAGGCGCGGCTTCAGCAGCATCCACAGCCGCAACGTAACGTCAGCGTCCTCGGCCGCGTACTCCGTCGCCTTGTCGAGCGGCACCTGAGCGAACGTGCGTTCGGACCTCTTCTTGCCCGGCACATGGGCGATGACCTGATCGAAGGAGATGCACGCGTGGCCCAAGTGGCGCATGGCAAGGTCATCCATGCCGTGTGCGCCCTTGCCGGCATCGAGCGCGTACGACATCAGCATGGTATCGTCGATGGGCGCGACCTTGATCCCATGCTGGGCGAGGACGTTGAGGTCGTACTTGATGTTCTGCCCGATCTTGAGGATCGAAGGCTCCTCGAGCAGCGGCTTCAACAGCGCCAGCGCCTCGGCAACCGGGATCTGCACGATGCCATCGTGGGTGCCGAAGTCGAAGCTTTCGGCGCTGGCGCGATGGCTGAGCGGCACGTAGCACGCTTCGCCCGGCGCCACCGCCATGGAGAAGCCGACGAGCTCGGCGACCATCGGATCGATCGACGTCGTCTCGGTGTCAAAGGCGAAGCGGCCGGCGGCGTACGCCTTCATGATCCAAGCTTCAAGCTGCTCGCGAGTCGTCACGGTCTCGTACTTCGAGCGGTCGAACGGCGCTTTCGCCGCCGTGGCGGATTCGGCGGCGCCCGCCGCCGGCGACTCGGACACCACCGGCTCGCTCTGAGCCTTCTCGACGCCCGGCTGCACGCGTCCCTTCGAGGGCACCGTGGAGCCGACCGATACCTCCACCGGCGCCGGCGGCTCGGCGCCCAGGCCCTCGGCGATGCGTCGCGTCAGGGTGTTGAACTCCATGACGCGCAGGAAGCCGAGCAGCTCCGGCGGGTTCGGGTCGTGCACGCCCAGCGCCTCGGCCGGGATCATGTCCGGCACGTCGTCCTTGAGGCGCACGAGCTCGCGCGAGACGCGCGCCTGGTCGGCGAACTCGATCAGCTTCTCGCGCCGCTTGGGCTGCTTGATCTCACCGGCGCGGGCCAGCAGCGCGTCGAGATCGCCGTACTCCTTGATCAGCTCCGCCGCCGTCTTGACGCCGATGCCCGGCACGCCGGGGACGTTGTCCGTCGAATCGCCGGCCAGCGACTGCACGTCGACGACCTTATCGGGCGGCACGCCGAACTTCTCGATCACCTCGTCGCGGCCGATCTTCTTGCCCTTCATGGCATCGAGCATGACGACGCCGGGCCGCACGAGCTGCATCAAGTCCTTGTCGGAGGAGACGATGGTCACGTCGCCGCCAGCATCGACGATTTCGCGCGCGTAGCTGGCGATGAGGTCGTCGGCCTCGAAGCCGTTCTGCTCGATGCAGGCGACGTTGAACGCCTTTACGGCGTCGCGGATGAGCGCGAACTGCGGGACGAGCTCTTCGGGCGGGGGCGGACGGTGCGCCTTGTAGTCCTCGTAGATCTCCTTGCGGAAGGTCTTCTCCGACGCGTCAAAGATGACGGCGAAATGGGTCGGCGCCTCGGCCGCCTTGGTCTCGCGCAGCAGCTTCCACAGCATGGCGCAGAAGCCGTGCACGGCGCCGACCGGCAGCCCGTCCGACGGTCGCGTCAGCGGCGGCAGCGCGTGAAAGGCGCGGAAGATGTAACCAGAGCCGTCGACGAGATAGACGTGGCTGCCCTTGATGATGGGCGTCGCCTCGCCTGCGGGCACGGTCGACGTCGTGGCCTTCTTGGCTTTGCTTTTCGCTTCGCTCATCGATTTTCATGCTGTGAGGGTATGGCGCAGGACTATAGGGGCTGCGCACGGCGCGGTCAGCACGCCGGCGGCACTCATATGGGGACGATCGGAGCGCCGAAAAACCGGCAACGCCGCCGCGCGGGGCTCAATTGCGGGCCCGGGGGGAATGCGCTATCAAGGCGCCCTCTAAGCACCCGTAGCTCAGCTGGATAGAGCGCTGCCCTCCGAAGGCAGAGGCCAGGGGTTCGAATCCCTTCGGGT
>CAZOOS010000114.1:0-8189 GCA_964581475.1 uncultured Hyphomicrobium sp. | reverse complement strand
TGCTGGTCAGCGACGTCGAGATGCCGCTGCTCGATGGCGTGGCGCTGGCGCAGCGGGCGCTGAAGCAGCCGAACCTGCGCATCCTGTTGATGTCGGGCTTTGCCGAGCAGCTCGACCGCGCCAAAGCGCTGAAGAGCTCGCAGGTGGCGGTGCTGTCGAAGCCGTTTTCACTCGAGGACGTGCGCGTCAGCGTGCGCAAGCTGCTCGCCTAGGGTGCTGGCTGCGTTGGCACTGGGGGCGTGGCCGCTGGCGGAGGAGGCTGCGGCGTAGCCGGTGTGCTGGGTGGCAGCGCTCCGGTGAGCGGCGCCGCAGGTGCTGCCGGAGCGGAAGGCTCGGGCGGCCTGGTGCAATTGGCCTTGATGTTGATTTCGGCCAGCCGCTTGCGTTCCGCCTTGGCATTGGAGAACGGCGAGAACGACAGGCGCGTCAACTTGTAAAGCTCGTCCGTGAACGTCGCCCCGCAGTCGAGAATGAACTGGTGCATTTGCGCCATGCGGCAAGCGTCCAGCATGGGCACGACGTCCTCGCCGGCGAGCTTGCGGTCGTACGCCTTGGTCAGGCAGCGGTCGATGTCGGCCATGGAGGCGACGAGATCGTCCTCGAACATCCGCTCCAGTCCGGCGAATTTCATGTCGCCCCCAACCTCGCGAATGACGAACAGGTTGAGCAGGATGTTCTTGTTCCAGTCGACATAGGCTTCGTCGTAGGCGCGCTTGCGGAACTGCACCTCGTCCATGGGCGCGTTGCGGCGCATGGATGAGACGACCATGCCGGCGCGCGTACGGCGTTCGTAGATGAGGTGGGCGAGGGACTCGACCGATTTGCGGCGGCTCTGCTGGGTTGCGTACGTTTGCGCCAGCCAGGTGCCGACAAATGCGGTGACCATGCCGTTGATAACGGCGGAGACGAGCGCGAAAACGATGAGCTGACGCCGCGTCAGGCGCGCCGCGCGAATGAGACCGAAGCCGTATTTGGACACGTGCTCCTCTCCCGCCGTCCAAGGGCGACGGGAGCATAGCAGACTATCCGCCGGTGACGCTCATGTGACGCGCGACGGCCGGGCGCCCGGCGCGACGATCGATGACGAAGTCGTGGCCTTTCGGCTTCAGCAGCATTGCCTCGTCGATCGCCGCCTGCAGCGCCGCGTCGCTGGAGCTGGCGCGCAGCGGTTCGCGCAGGTCGACGGAGTCCTCCTGCCCGAGGCACATGTACAGCGTCCCCGTGCACGTAAGGCGGACGCGGTTGCAGCTTTCGCAGAAATTGTGGGTCATCGGCGTAATGAACCCGAGACGGCCGCCGGTTTCGGCGATGCGCACGTAGCGAGCCGGCCCGCCGGTGCGATGCGGGATGTCCTCCAACGTCCAGCGATCAAGCAGGCGCGCGCGGACGATGGACAGCGGCAGATATTGGTCGTGCCTGTCGCCGTCGACCTCGCCCAGCGGCATGGTCTCGATCAGCGTCAGGTCGTAGCCGCGGCCGTGGGCGAACCGGATGAGATCGTCGATCTCGTCCTCGTTGGTGCCCTTGAGGGCGACGGCGTTGATCTTGACCTTGAGGCCCGCGGCGTCGGCGGCGTCGAGACCCTGCATCACGGTCGAGAAGTCGCCCCAGCGGGTGATGGCGCGGAAGCGGTCGGGCTTGAGCGTATCGAGCGAGACGTTGATGCGCTCGACGCCGGCGCTCTTGAGATCTGCAGCAAAGCGCTTCAGCTGGCTGCCGTTGGTCGTCACCGTCAACTCGTCGAGTTGGCCGGCCGCGAGGTGCCGCGACAGCGCCCGGAACAGCCACATGATGTTCTTGCGCACGAGCGGCTCGCCGCCGGTAATGCGCAGCTTGCGCACGCCGCGGCTGACGAATGCCGAGCAAATGCGATCGAGTTCCTCCAGCGTGAGCAGTTCCCGCCGCGGCAGGAAGCTCATGTGCTCGGACATGCAATAGACACACCGGAAGTCGCACCGATCGGTCACCGACACCCTGAGGTAGGTGATCGAGCGGCCGTAGCGGTCGACGAGGGCCGGGAGCGGCTGTGTAGTGATGGGATCACCCACGGATCGAGGCATGCTCCTAGTGACGATGCAACGGGCTCAGCTTACCATCTATAGATGGTGTCGCGGTTGCCCGTAAGCTAGCGACCGGCGCCGGGGGTTCAAGGCTTTTGTCGCGTTTGGCCGCGCACCAATACGTGTGCGTGCTGATCGTATGGCCCATTCGGCGGGTCAGGCGTTTCCTCTGCGCAGGTGGTCAGCGCGGAAAGTATGGCGATGCGTACGCTCGTTGATCTTGTGGCGTGGCTAGCCGCACGTGCCGGTGGCGACTTCGGCTTGGCCGGCGCCGGCAAGCCGCTGCAGCCGGGGAGCGAGGCCACGACCGCCGATCGGGCCGGGCGATTGGTGCCGGTGCCGCAGGAGGGTCTGGAGCCGGAGGTCACCCGCTCGCTCTCAACGCATTGGGCCTTGTGGCTTGCGGTTGGCATCGTTCTGCTGATCCTCGCCGTTGGCTATATCCGCCGCAAGTGGCGCGCGCAGGGGGGCGAAAGTCCCGGCTGGATCACGTGGCGCGGGCGGCGATGAAGCCGGCGATGCCTTCGAGGTCGTCGAGGTCGAACAGTGGCAGGCCGCCGGCGTCGGTGACATGGTCGGAGACGACGGCAACGACATGTTCGTCGCCCGCGGCCAGCGGATCCTGGGTGGGCGAGGCGCGCCGTCGCACTTCGATCTTGGGGATGGGCGCGTTCTTGCAGCCTTCGATGAGCGCCAAGTCGGCCCCGGTGAGATGGTGTGCGAGGTCGGCGAACGCGGGCGGCGGGCCGTCCTGCCGGCAACCGGAAGCTTCCCAGCCGGTAGGCGCGATCACGATCGTCTGGACAGCGCCTGCGCACGCGTGCCGCTCCCCGTCCGTCGCTCCGTCATGCGGACGCAGGTCGTGGTGCGTATGCTTGACGGTGGCCACCTTCAGCCCGCGCTGACTGAGCAGCGGGATGAGACGCTCGACGAGGGTCGTCTTGCCGGAGTTCTTCCAGCCGACGATGCCGATGAGCGCGGGGAGCTTAGCCACGCGCGCTCTCGCTGGCGAACAGCCCGCGCGCCCTTTCCAGATCGGCCGGCGCGTTGACGTTGAAGAACGGATCGATTTGCATATCGCCGATGTGCACCGGCCCGAAGTCGGCGACAGCGCTGCCTTGCGAGTCGGCGAAGCGATGCAGCGCGCGCACGTTTTTTCTGAGCGATTCAGCGAGCGGCTCGGCGAGTTCCACCCGCCACAGTCCGGCGACCGGATGGCGCTCGCCGTTCGATACGGCGATGGCACACGGGGCCCCGTCTGCGATCAGCGCCGCCTTGAGGCGAGCGACGAGGTCGAGCGGCAGGAACGGGCAATCGACGGGTACGCTGGCGATGAATTTCGCTTCCGGCGTCTCGGCCCTCGCCCACTCGATGCCCGCGTGCAGGCCCGCCAGCGGTCCCGCGTACCCCTCAATGCTGTCGGGCACCACCGGCAGACAATGACCGGAGAAGCGCGCCGGATCGCCGTTGGCATTGATGACGATGCGGCCGACCTGCGGGCGCAGGCGCGCGAGCACGTGCAATAACATCGGCCTGCCGCCGATATCGAGCAGCGCCTTCTCGCGCCCGCCCATGCGTGATGACCGGCCGCCCGCCAGCAGCACGCCCGTCACCTCGTTGTCGATTTCACTCGTACGCATAGGTGCGATTTAGGCCTGCGACGCGGCTCCGGCAAGCATTGCTGCCTGCCGTCATTGTGGCCGCGTCCGCCAGCGGGATATAACGGGCGCTGAGCTGGGGCATGGGAGAGGCGTCCGTGACGGACAAAGTGAACCGCCGCAAGTTTCTGCAGACGGCGGCGGCTGGGACCGCCGGTGTGGGTGTTGCCGCACCGGCCATCGCACAGACCAAGCCGACCATCGAGTGGCGGCTCGTGTCGAGCTTCCCGAAGTCGCTCGATACGATTTTCGGCGCCGGCGAGACCTTCGCCAAGGCGCTGCTCGAGATGTCGGACGGCAATTTCCGCGTGCGCGTGTTTGCGCCGACCGAAATCGTCCCCGGTCTCGGTGCCGCCGACGCCGTCTCCAACGGCAGCGTCGAGGCCTGCCATACGGCCTCCTATTATTACTGGGGTAAGGATCCGACGTTTGCCATCGGCACCGCGCTGCCCTTCGGCCTCAACTACCGCATGCAGAATGCCTGGATGTACCAGGCCGGCGGCATCGACCTGCTGAACGAGTTCTACGCGCGCTACAAGATCCATGCGCTTCCCGGCGGCAACACCGGCACGCAAATGGGCGGCTGGTATCGGCGCGAGATCAATTCACCCCAGGACTGGCGCGGATTGAAGATGCGCATCGGCGGACTGGCCGGCGCCGTGATCTCGAGGCTCGGCGCGGTGCCGCAGCAGATCGCTGGTGGCGACATCTATCCCGCGCTCGAGAAGGGTACGATCGACGCTGCCGAATGGGTCGGCCCTTACGACGACGAGAAGCTCGGCTTCTCCAAGGTCGCCAAGTACTACTACTACCCCGGCTGGTGGGAAGGGCAGGCGATGCTGCACTTCTTCATCAACCTCGATAAATGGAACGCGCTACCGAAGAACTATCAGGCGATGATCCGCGCGGCGTCGTCGATCGCCAACATGAGCATGATGACGCGCTACGACATCCAGAACCCGCCGGCGTTGCGCCGACTCGCCATCGGCGGGGCCGAGCCGCGCCCGTTCTCGGAGGCGGTGCTGGATGCGTGCTTCAAAGCCTCGAACGAGGTCTTCGCCGAGATCTGCGCCAAGAATGCCGACTTCAAGAAAGTCTACGAGGCGACGCTCGCTATCCGCGGGGCGGACTATCTGTGGTTCCAGCTCGCCGAGCACACCTACGACACGTACATGATGATCCAGCAGCGCAAGGGCCTGGTGTAGCAACTTCACGGAACGCTAGGCGTCGGCGTTTCGATGCGGCCATCCTTGGACAGCAGGATCGCTACCCAACGCCAGCTCGGCACGTTGGCGCAGACGATCATCATGAGCATCATGATCGGTACGCACAGGAACATACCAACTACACCCCAGATCGTTCCCCAGAAGGCAAGCAGCAGGACGATAGCGAAGGAGCTCATGTTGAGCGACCGCCCGGTGAGCATGGGATCTATGACATTGCCGATGACCAATTGAATGGCCGTGAGACCGATGGCAATGCTGAAGAACGGCACCAGGGTGTCGAACTGAACGAGCGCGAGCAGGGTGGGAAAGATCACGCCGACGACGGATCCGATATTGGGGATGTAGTTGAGGAAAAAGATCAGCAGCGCCCACGTCTCGGCAAAATCGACACCGAGGCCACGCAGCACGGCGTAACTCAGGGCGCCGGTGAGAAGACTGATCAGCGTCTTGATCCAGATGTAACGGCGGATGCCGCCCGAGATCGCCGACAGCATCTGGTCCGTCTCGTGGGCCCGCGCCCTATCCGGAAGCAGGGCCGCAATCTTCTCGCTCACGTAACGTCGCTCCCCCATCAGGAAGCCGACGTAGAGGACGATGAGGATCACGTTGAGGATGAGTGACTGTGCGGTGACGAAGAGGCCGGCGGCATGCCTTGTCAGATCGATTCTGCCGACGATCTCTCTGACCTTGGCCGAGTAGTCCGGCCCCAGCCATAGAGCCAGATCCGCAGCTATGGTTTTTAGACGCTCCTCATAGCGCGGCCACGCTTCGGCGATGGCGCCGCCCTGCGCGAGGAGGATATTGGCGATGAGGTAGACGAGGAAACCGACGGCCGCGAAAGAAAGCAGCGCCGCAAACCAGCGCGGCAGTCGCAGGCGGCCGACACCGATGCGCCGGAAGCCGTCGATCAGCGCTTCGAGTAGGTTCCACAAAAGGACGGCGATGGCCAACGGGATGAGGAACGAGCGCCCTACCACCAGCCCGGCGATCACGACGCCGACGGCGATGATCGATATGCCGACGCTGCGGAGCTTTTCGCTGTCGCTGGTTCCCATCCTCGCCCCCGGCAGCACGTCAGTGCCCGGCAAACACCAAGGTCTTGACTGGGAGCAGCAAGGCCTGCGCCCGCAAGATGATGGCATGAACCAGGCCGACCGTGTCGACGACGTGGAGGTAGATGCGGGTCAGAAATCCCAACTCCTCTTTCTCCAGCCGCTCGTGGTTGCTGGTGTAGGCATTGGCAATGCAGCTGCTGCCCGGCGTCACGCCGTCCAAACCGCCCTCATAGAGGGGCTCCAGTGTGACCAGGAGCGTGCCCGGCCGCGTCACCTGCTGGGCTTCGATTAGCTGCTCGCCGGCGCGGACTTGACCGGCGGCGATGTAGTCCTGCACCGTCGTTACGACCATCGGAATGATGGTCAGCGGTTTGGAGACGCAGGTCGCTTCGGCCGCCATGCCGACCTTCATCACTTGCGCTTCGAGCTGCCCGAAGCCGGCGAAGAGCGCCTTTCGCCCGCCTTCGGCGGGGATCAACAACCCGCCGGGCCGCATGACCGGACTGACCACATCACCGACCTTGAGAATAAACTGCTCCACCCGGCCTGACACGCCGGCGTAGACAACCTTTTTGTCGAGTTCGACCTGCGCTTGTTTGAGCGTCGCTTCGGCAGTGGCCTTTTGCGCTGGAAAGAGCGTGGAAACGCGGATCTCGGCCGCCTGCTTGTCAGCTTCCGCCGCCGCGACCGCGCCCTTCCGCCCGTCGACGACGTTTTGCAGCCGCTCGATCTCGCGCTGCGCCACGACGTCGGCGTTACGCCGCTGGAGCTCTTCTTTCATTGCGAGTTCGTCCAACGCCTGCTGATAGGCGCCTTTCGCCTCACGCATCTTTCCTTCCGCAGCCGCGATGTCGGCCTGCGACACCGCCATCGAAGAATCGATTTCCACTATCTGGCGCTTGGCCACTTCGAGATCGGCTTCCTGCTTGGAGCTATCAAGCCTGAAGATGGGTGCGCCTTTCTCGACCACGTCGGTCGGCGTCTTGACGTAAATCTCGCTCACGCGACCGGTCGTTTCGGGCAAAATAGGGATGGTGCGGAAAAAGGCCGTCACGCTGGTGGTCGAAGGGTGGTTGTAAAAGATGATGGTGATCAGAAGGACCGTCAGCATCAGGCAGGCCGTGATGCCCCATCGCAGCTCAAACCAGATCGAATACATCGTCATCTGCCGGCGCTGCCAGTAACGCCGGAAGAGAAAGTCGGGCAGGATCGTGACGAGCGAACAGAGAGCGACTTCCAGCATGACCTAAGCTCCCGGCTCGGCGGGAGGCGCAGGTTTCGGAGCGGGGGGCGGGTCCGCTTGGCCATCGTTTGCCAAGCGGCTGAGCGAGTCCGCCATGCTCCGCATCGGCGTTTGGAAGTCGGGCAGGTCGATGAGCGCCAGCAGCAGGCCGGCGACCCAGAAGATGTGCTGGTGCGTGAAGAGCGACAGCAGGCCGAGGACCGCGACGATTTCGAATTGGAGTTTCTTGTGCCCCAGGCGCTCGGGCAGAGAGTGCAGGCGGAAAAACAGGCTCCCCAGCCCGAACACTGTAGCAATGACCACAATGGTGGTGATCGTGAACAGAATGTCCGAATCGCCGGGCGCCGTCAGAAACCACGGAAGGTGAAGATTGGCGGCTGGGTGCTGCGTTCCCTGCAAGGGCGCTCCCCCTAACGAAGGCTTCTTTTTCGTTCGACGGCACAGTTGGCTACTTATGCCACGATCTTGCTAAGCCAGGTACGGACTTCCTTGGCTGATCGAGATTCAGTTCTCGACCCGCGCATGCCGTTACGGACTCACAATTTTCGGCGGCACCGACATGTCGAGCGTCGGCGCACCCGGGCCCGTCGTGATCGGCGGCGGCGCGCCGGGAATTGCCGGGGGATAGGGCGACAGCGAAAAGCCGCGGTTCTTGAATGACGGCGTCGCACCCTCGCCGGCCACCGGCCGCGGCACGCCCGGCGCCGGTAGGGAATCGTGGCGCACGAGGCCCGGGAAAGCGATGAGCAGTCCGACCATCGCCAGCTGAATGATGACGAAGGGGACCGCACCCCAGTAGATCTGCCCGCTGGTCACCGGCGGCATCACGCGTTTCGTCATCTTGTCGATGTACGGGCTGCGCGGCGCCACCGAGCGCAGATAGAACAGCGCAAAGCCGAACGGCGGATGCATGAAGCTCGTCTGCATGTTCACGGCGAGGATGACGC
>CAZOOS010000113.1:0-8536 GCA_964581475.1 uncultured Hyphomicrobium sp. | reverse complement strand
GCATCGGCCTGGAAAGTCCGCGCGCGGTGATCGCCTCCTCGCCGCCCATCCGCGACCCAAGCGGGCACATCGCCCGCTACGACACCGCTACGGGCATTGCCGAGGCGCTGCGCGCGATGGAGACGGTCGGTCTGCCGGCCATCATCCGCCCGGCCTTCACGCTCGGCGGCACCGGTGGCGGCGTTGCCTACAATCGCGAGGAGTTCGAGCAGATCGCCCGCTCGGGCATCGACGCTTCGCCGGTCGGACAGATCCTCATCGACGAGAGCTTGCTCGGCTGGAAAGAGTACGAGATGGAGGTCGTCCGCGACAAGGCGGACAACTGCATCATCATTTGCTCCATCGAGAACGTCGATCCGATGGGCGTGCACACCGGCGACAGTATTACCGTCGCGCCCGCACTGACGCTCACCGACAAAGAATACCAGATAATGCGCAACGCCTCGATCGCGGTGCTGCGCGAGATCGGCGTCGAGACCGGCGGCTCCAACGTGCAGTTCGCCGTCAATCCGGCGGACGGGCGCCTCGTGGTCATCGAGATGAACCCGCGCGTGTCGCGCTCCTCGGCGCTGGCCTCGAAGGCGACCGGCTTCCCTATTGCCAAGGTCGCCGCCAAGCTTGCCGTCGGCTACACGCTCGACGAGCTCGCCAACGACATCACCCAGGGCGCCACGCCCGCCTCGTTCGAGCCGACCATCGATTACGTCGTCACCAAGATCCCGCGCTTCGCCTTCGAGAAATTCCCCGGCTCCGACCCGACGCTGACCACGGCCATGAAATCGGTGGGCGAGGTGATGGCCATCGGCCGCACGTTCGCCGAGAGCGTGCAGAAGGCGCTGCGCTCGATGGAGACGGGCCTCAGCGGCTTCGACGACATCGCGCTGGAAGGCCTCGGCTCAGGTGATGACAAGAACGTCATCCGTGCCGCGGTTTCTGTACCCACGCCTGATCGACTCTTGAAGGTCGCGCAGGCGCTGCGCCTCGGCTTTGACGTCGAGCAGATCTACGCCTCGTGCCGCATCGACCCTTGGTTCCTCAAACAGATCCAGGCGATCGTCGCCGAGGAGGAGCGCGTCAAAGCGCACGGGTTGCCGAAGACCGCCGAGCAACTGCGCGCCTTGAAGGCCATGGGTTTTTCCGACCAGCGCTTGGCGAAGCTGGCCGGGCTGACGGAGAAGAACGTGCGTGACCACCGTGCGGCGCTCGACGTGCACCCCGCCTACAAGCGCATCGACACGTGCGCGGCGGAGTTCTCGGCGCCGACCGCCTACATGTACTCCACCTATGAGAGCGGCTTGTTCGTATCGGATGCGGGCAAACCCGACAGCAAGCCGGCCTGCGAGGCGCGTCCCACAGATGCGCAGAAGGTCATCATCCTTGGCGGCGGTCCCAACCGCATCGGCCAGGGCATCGAGTTTGACTACTGCTGCTGCCATGCCTGCTTCGCGCTCACCGCGGCCGGCTTCGAAACGATCATGATCAACTGCAACCCGGAAACGGTGTCGACCGACTATGACACCTCCGACCGGCTCTACTTCGAGCCGCTGACGGCCGAGGACGTGCTGGAGATCATCGCCACCGAGCAGTCGAAGGGCACACTCAAGGGCGTCATCGTGCAGTTCGGCGGCCAGACGCCGCTCAAGCTCGCCGCCGCGCTGGAAGAGGCCGGCGTGCCGATCCTCGGGACTTCGCCGGACGCCATCGATCTTGCCGAGGACCGCGACCGGTTCAAGGAGCTCATCGCCAAGCTCGGCCTAAAGCAGCCGCAAAGCGGCATCGCTCGCTCACCCGGCGAGGCGCGCGCCGTCGCCGACCGCATCGGCTATCCCATTGTCATACGCCCCTCTTATGTGCTTGGCGGCCGGGCCATGGAGATTGTGCACGACGGCTCGGAGATCGACCGCTACGTGACGCGTCTGTCGGCGACGCTGGATCGCCCCACGGAGCTGGTTGTTTCCGATAAGCGACCGCTGCTCATCGACCGCTACCTCACCGATGCCGTCGAGATCGACGTCGATTGCCTCGCCGACGGCCGCGACACATACGTGTGCGGAATCATGGAGCACATCGAGGAGGCCGGTATCCACTCGGGTGACAGCGCCTGCTCGCTGCCGCCGTATTCGCTCGGTCCCGCGGCCCTCGCCGAGCTCGACCGCCAGACGCGCAAGTTAGCGCTCGCCTTGCAGGTGGTGGGGCTCATGAACGTGCAGTTCGCCATCAAGGACGGCGATGTTTACGTCCTCGAGGTGAATCCGCGCGCCTCGCGAACGGTCCCGTTCGTCGCCAAGGTCATCGGCAAGCCGATCGCCGCCATTGCCGCCGAGGTGATGGCCGGCAAGCCGTTGGCCTCGTTCGGCCTCAAGCCGACGACGTTCAATCACGTCGCCGTCAAGGAGGCCGTGTTCCCGTTCGCGCGGTTCCCGGGCGTCGATCCGATTCTAGGCCCGGAGATGCGTTCCACCGGCGAGGTGATGGGCATCGACAGCGATTTCGCCATGGCGTTCGTGAAGAGTCAGCTCGGCTCCGGCCAGGTGCTGCCGATGCATGGCACGGTGTTCATTTCCGTGAAGGACAGCGACAAGGACCGGGTCGTCGCTCCGGTGCGCGAGTTGGAGGCGATGGGCTTCAAGATCATCGCCACCCGCGGCACCAAGCGGCACTTGGAAGCCAATGGCATCGCCTGCGAAGCTATCAACAAGGTTCTCGAAGGGCGGCCGCACATCGTCGACGCCATGAAGAACGGCGACGTGCACCTTGTTTTCAATACGACGGAAGGTGCCAAGGCCTTGGCAGACAGCAAGGATATCCGCCGCACAGCCTTGCTTCACCATATCCCGTACTATACAACCGTAGCAGGTGCGGTGGCTGTCACCCGGGCCATCCGGGCGCTCAGGGCGGGCACATTACAGGTGGCCCCCTTGCAAAGCTTCGTGAACCACCCATCCTGATCCATCGGGATCGCCCGCGTGAGCTGGCGGTCCATTCACACGTTGTCCATCAACGAGTGTCGGTGGTCCTGGCAGCAGTGCCAGGCCTATGGGAGATGTTAGGTTATGACTATGGAACGGGTCCCGATGACCATTGAGGGCTTCCGCACGCTTGAAGCGGAGCTGCAGCGCCTCAAATCGGAAGAGCGTCCCCGTATCATTCAGGCCATCTCGGACGCGCGCGCCCACGGCGACCTCTCCGAGAACGCCGAGTACCATGCCGCCAAGGAGCAGCAGGGCCTCAACGAGGCGCGCGTGGCCGACATCGAGGATCGCATCAGCCGCGCCGACGTGATCGACACTTCGAAGCTGTCCGGCACCACCGTGAAGTTCGGCGCCACCGTGACCCTGGTCGACGAGGACACCGACGAGAAGGTGAAATACAAGATCGTCGGCGACAGCGAGGCGAGCGTGCGCGACGGCAAGATCTCGATCTCCTCGCCCATCGCGCGGGCGCTCATCGGCAAGTCGAAGAACGACACGGCCGAGGTGACGACGCCGAAGGGCGCGCGCTCCTACCAGATCCTCAAGATCGAGTGGAAGTAGCGGCTCGGCGAACCCAAACCTTCCGTCATCCCGGCGCAGGCCGGGACCCACGCAAGTAAACGCAATGACAACAGTGCTAGAGTGCTGTTGCGAGGGACGACCGTGCCTCGTCAAGAGAGATTGCTGAACCTGGCGTGGATCCCGCTCTTCGTCGGGATGACGGGGGGGGAGAGGCGCAAGCCCCCCTTTGGCGATCACTTCCCGGGGACGGAGATGGGCACGCCGGGCTCACGCTTGGCACGGCGGATGGTCAGGAAGGTCTTGACGCTGGCGACGTTGGGGGCCGCCGTCAGCTCCTGCAGCACGAACGCCTGGAAGGCCGGCAGGTCCTTCGCCACGCATTTCAGCATGTAGTCGCTTTCGCCCGACAGCATGTAGGCCTCGCGCACGATCGGCCAGCCGAGTACCAGGTTCTCGAACGCGCGCAGCTCGTTCTCGGCCTGGTTATGCAACCCGACCATGGCGAACGCCATCAGCTCGAAGCCCAGCGCCGCCTCGTCCAGTAGCACGGTGTAGCCGGCGATCAGGCCGGCCTCCTCCAAGGCGCGGACGCGGCGCAGGCAGGGGGGCGCCGACAGGCCGACGCGCGAGGCCAGCGCGACGTTGGTCATGCTGCCGTCCGCCTGCAGCTCTTTGAGGATGCGCCAATCGACGGGATCCAGGCGCACGGCCATGGCGCTTTCTCTCCAGGCAGCACAGGGCGCCCAAGGGCGCTGAAGACCGCCGACGTTGCACGAAGGCTTCCGATTTGGCTAGCACCGACGCGCCGGGAGGCTGGTCCTTGCGGCGCAAAGAGATATGGACACAGGCAGCGGCAATGGCGACAAGCGCCGGGTGGACGAAAGCGTCATGGCAGCTTCCGGCAGAGATCAGCGCCCGCTCGCGGGCCGCAGCGCGTGGATCTTCACGACCGGGGCCGCCGGCATGGACGCGCAGACGCGCGGCGTCGCCGACGCCCTCGGCCTCGATTACCAGATGAAGCCGATGCATCCGCAGGGCGTCTTCAAGCTGCTGGCGCCGTGGGCGCCCGTGGCTCCCTCCGAGCGCTTCGGGAAACCGGGCTCGGAATTCGCGCCGCCGTGGCCGGAGGTCGCCATCGCCCTAGGACGGGTGAGCGTGCCCTACATGCGGGCGCTGCGCCGGCGCTCGCCCGAGACGTTCTCCATCGTCATGCTGGACAATCGCGCCGGGCTGGGCGTCGCCGACGTCATCTGGGTGCCGCAGCACGATCGCCTGCGCGGCCCCAACGTCATCACGACGCTCACCGCGCCGCACAGTTACACAGCCAAACGCCTCGCGCGCCTGCGCCAGGAGATTCCGCCCGACATCGCCGCGTTGCCGCGGCCGCGCATCGCCGTCATCCTCGGCGGCAAGAACAAGGTCTACGCGTTTCGCCCCGAGGACGACGCACGTTTGGCCGCGTCCCTGCAGGCGCTCGGCGCGCTGGGTGCCAGCTTCATGATCACGCCGTCGCGGCGCACGCACGCGCGGCTGCTCGAAGTGACCGAGGAAGCCACGCGCGCATACCCGCGCGTTCTCTGGAACGGCGAGGGCGTCAATCCCTACCCGCAATTCCTCGCCCACGCCGACGCCTTCGTCGTCACCGCCGACAGCGTCAACATGACGGGCGAGGCCGCTGCCACCGGACGGCCGGTGTACGTGTTCACGCCCTCCGCCGGGTCCGACAAGTTCCGCCGGTTCCACGCGGCGCTGCAAGCGCACGGCGCCACGCGGCCGCTGCCCGATCAGCCCGAGGCGATACCAGATTGGACGTACGAGCCGCTGCAGTCGGCGGAGACGATCGCGCGCGAGATCAAGCGCCGGTGGGACGCCCAACGGGGCATTGGTGTGTGATGCAGAAAGCCGTTGCCCAAAGCGATTACGTGCTCTGTGCCGGCGGCACGCTGTCGGCGCCTGAGCTCAGTCCGGCGGCGCGTGCCTGGCGCTTTGTCGAGATGGCGCTGCTCTACGGCGCCGCACCGTTCGCTGTTGACCGCGCCGTGCATGGCCAAGGCGTACCGGTCTTCATCGCCCTCTTGCCGGTGCTGGCGATTATCGTGCTTTTCCTCATTCTCGACCGCACGTTCTCGCTGCGGCGTGAGTTGTCGCGGGGGGTCTCGCTCGCCCAGCTCGCCTCGATCCTCGCGGTGTTCGCCATCGGCGGCGGCATCGTCGCCACCTACGTGGCCGAATACCACCCGGCGCTGTTCCTGGAGTTCCCGCGCAACCGGCCGGATGTCTATCTGCGCATCATGCTGCTCTATCCGCTGATGTCGGTGGCGGTGCAGGAGCTCGTTTATCGCACCTTCTTTTTCCACCGCTACGGCGTGTTGTTCGGAAGCGCCTGGTGGCTTGCCATCCTGCTCAACGGCGTGCTGTTCGGCATCGGTCACCTCGTCATCGGCACGCCGCTCGCCGTCTACGGCACGATGGCCACGGGCGCGTTGTTTGCCTGGCGCTATGCGATGACGCGCTCATTCTGGGCGGTATTCATCGAGCACACGCTGTGGGGCGCGCTGGTGTTCACGGTCGGGCTCGGCCGCTACTTCTTCACCGGCGTCGGCATCCTTTCCTGGCGCTAGCGACCGTGAAATGCGAACGGCCTCCCCGCCGGGAAGCAGGAAGGCCGCGCCACGGTGCCAGAGCAGGCTCCTCGCTAGTGTTTGTGGTGTTTCTTTTTGCACACCGCTTGGATCTCGGCCCAGGCGCCCGGCACCATGGTGTCGACGCGCACGCCCTGCGCGGCCAGCGCGGCGATGCGGCGCCGGGTCAGCACGAATTCGGAACGGTCGGAGTCTTGACGCACGTCGCAGCACGTTGCGCGCTTGACGCCCGGGATGTGATAGCCGGCGGGTAGCCAGTCGCAGTCGGTGAAGCCGCCGATGGCGGTCCAGCAGACGTAAGCCTTGGGGGCGTGCCCGGCGGTTGCCGCGTCGTTGACGGCAACGGCGCCCAGCAGCGCGGCGAGCGCGCCGAGCAGAACGAAGATGTTGCGCATGTGTTTGTTACCTCCCGCGCCGCGGCGGGGCAGACCTGAGCGCCAACAGCACTCTTGTTCGGCAATGAAGCGGTTCGCGCCCAATATCCCCCGCGCGCCGCCATCTTGACGCTAGCGCGCATGCAATCGGCTGCAACGGCAATTCCTCGGGGGCGAAGGTTTGGTAGCGGAGCGGCGCAGATTGGTCACAGGCGGTGGACCTTTACGCGGCCGAGCTATGAACGCATATCAACGTCGCCGCGGGCGCTTTGGGCATCGACCCCCGCGGCCCATTTGAGAGCCGCGCGATGATCCGCTAGAAGGCGGCAAGCTCAATTCCAGCAGCACTTTTCGAGGAGGCCGCCTCCGTGGCGAACCCGCAGTACGTCTATCACATGCACAAGCTCTCCAAGACCTACCCGGGGGGCAAGCAGGTCTTGAAGGACATCTCGCTGTCCTTCCTGCCCGGCGCCAAGATCGGCGTCGTCGGCCCCAACGGCGCCGGCAAATCGACGCTGCTGAAGATCATGGCCGGCACGGTCGACGACTTCCTCGGCGAGGCGAAAGCGGCCGACGGCATCAAGGTCGGCTATCTGGCGCAGGAGCCGCAGCTCGATCCCAGCAAGGACGTGCTCGGCAATGCCATGGAGGGCGTCGCCGAGAAGAAGGCCATCCTCGACCGCTACAACGAGATCGCCGCCAACTACACCGAAGAGACCGCCGACGAGATGACGGCGCTGCAGGATCAGATCGACGCGCAGAACCTGTGGGACCTCGACACGCAGGTCGAGCAGGCGCTCGACGCGCTCCGCTGCCCGCCGGGCGACGCCGACGTCACCAAGCTGTCAGGCGGCGAGAAGCGCCGCGTGGCGCTGACGCGTCTGCTGCTGTCGAAGCCCGACATTCTCTTGCTCGACGAGCCGACCAACCATCTCGACGCGGAAAGCGTCGCCTGGCTGGAGCACTTCCTCAAGGAGTACACCGGCTGCGTCATCCTGGTGACGCACGACCGCTACTTCCTCGACAACCTCACCGACTGGACGCTAGAGCTCGATCGCGGCCAGGGCGTTCCCTACAAGGGCAACTACTCGAGCTGGCTGGAGCAGAAGGCCAAGCGCGCCGAGGTCGAGAAGTCGGCCGAGGAAGGCCGCCAGAAGCAGATCAACCGCGAGCTCGAATGGATCCGCGCGTCCCCCAAGGCGCGGCAGGCCAAGTCCAAGGCGCGCGTCACAGCCTTCGATAAGCTGGTCGAGCAGGCCGGACGCGAGGATATCGGCAAGGCGTCGTTCTCGATCGCGCCGGGACCGCGCCTGGGCGAGATGGTCGTCGAGGTTGACGGGCTGTCGAAATCCTACGGCGACCAGATCCTTATCGACGGGCTCTCCTTCAAGCTGCCGCCGGGCGGCATTGTCGGCGTCATCGGCCCCAACGGCGCCGGCAAGACGACGCTGTTCAAGATGCTCACCGGCAAGGAGAAACCGGACGCTGGCGAGATCAAGCTTGGGCCGACGGTGAAGCTCGCCTACGTCGATCAGAGCCGCGACCATCTCGACGACAAGAAGACCGTGTGGGAGGAGATTTCCGGCGGTCTCGACATCATGAAGTTCGGCGACAAGAAGGAGATGTCGAGCCGCGCCTATTGTGGCTGGTTCAACTTCAAGGGGCCGGACCAGCAGAAGAAGGTGGGGCTGCTGTCGGGCGGCGAGCGCAACCGCGTGCATCTCGCCAAGATGCTGAAGGAGGGCGGCAACCTGTTGCTGCTCGACGAGCCGACCAACGACCTCGACACCGAGACGCTGGGCGCGCTCGAGGCGGCGCTGGAGGATTTCCCCGGCTGCGCCGTGGTCATCTCGCATGACCGCTTCTTCCTCGACCGGCTGGCAACGCACATCCTCGCCTTCGAGGGCGACAGCCACGTCGAATGGTTCGAAGGCAACTTCGAAGCCTACGAGGAGGACAAGAAGCGCCGCCTCGGCGAGGCTTCGGTCGAGCCGCACCGCATCAAGTTCAAGCGCTTCGAGCGGGC
>CAZOOS010000112.1:0-8616 GCA_964581475.1 uncultured Hyphomicrobium sp. | reverse complement strand
AATTCACCCTCCAAGGGGCGCCCGTCAACATCGAGCCGCATGGTCTGCAGAAGGTCGCCCTGGGCGACGGCGCGAATGGTGCGCGTGACCTCCGTCGTCGGCCACAGAAGGTCGTCGATCAACTGGTTGATCGAGGTCTCCATGCCCCCCCAGGCCCCGCCGGCCGAGCCGATGCGAACGCGTTGCTTGGTCTTGCCCTCGCGGCCAACGACCTGCCCAACCCTATCGAGCTGCTGCGCCATCCGGTCGTTGGCGGCGACAATGTCGTTGAAGGTATCGGCGACCTTGCCCCAGAGCCCGTCCCAGTCGCTGGGCAGGCGGACGGAGAAGTCGCCGGCGCGCATGGAGCCTAGGATGGTGAGCAGGTCGCGCAGCTCGGCTCCCTCGGCGGAGCCGTTCGCGTGGGGGGGCGCTGATTCCGGATATGCCTCGTCGCGAACGGAATCGAGCACTTCGTCTTCCATTGAGCCCCTCCCAGAGCGCACGCACGTTTAGGGTCGCCGGCGCCATACGCCCACTCGCCCGGCACCAAAACGGCCGGGGCAAGTTTCCGTTCCATGCTTTGGGAAAAATCGCGGGATAGACCGCTCCCGTTGCCGCCACCGCTGGGTCTGGGCGGGGGGCATCGGCAGGACGCTGGACCTCATCCGGCCCTAGAGGCGCGCCTTCGGCAGGCCAGGCGCCGACCCGGGTCAGCCAATCCCGTTCGGCCGGGGGCAGACATCCTATCGGGCGCCGCGGCGGCCCAGCCTCTATTCGGCGGCTATGCGCACCGCATGCGGCTTCTGGAACAGTCGCTGGCGGACCAGATCGATGTGCACGCGCAGATGATAGAACTGATCGGAGAAAGCCAACGGATAGCGGATCCGCCGCACGCCGGCGTCGATGCGCTCGATCTCCGCCTGATAGCCGGCGAGCTCGCCGCGCTGTGCGGGATGGTCGAGGTTCTTTTCCAGCGCCTTGAGCTGCCGGTACCAATAGAGCAGCCGGCGCCGCACCGACCAATTGTAGACGCTGGGAAAGACCCGCAGCATCGGCAAGAGGATCATCAGCGAAGGGATGAGGAGAAGGACGGTCTGGGCGCCGTAGTCGGCCACAAAGCCGGTCACCGAATAGGGAAAGCCCGCTTCGTGGACGGCCGGCGCAATCGACCGCAAGGCGATCGGCAGCTCACCCGTCTTGTAGAGCTGGCGCGTCTCCTCGGCGATCTTGTACTCCGGATCGCTGATGTGCGGGAAGGTCCCGGGGCGGTAGAACAGCACCGGGTCGCCAGACCTATCGAAGGCCGAACGCGGGTTGTTGAGAACCGCGAAACTGAGCAGCGTCATCAACGAAGGTTCAAGGTCGGCCCGGGCGACGAGGGCAACGCTGGTCGCCAACAGCATGATGTCGCCGGCCGGCGTCACCGGATCGAATTCGACGGCGCCGCGGTTGAGCAGCACTTTGGCCAGCGCCGGGAAGCGGTTCGCATAGGCATCAGCTTCCTGAGCGAAGTTCAGCAGCCGGATGCCAGGGTTGCGCAGCAGGCTTTGGATTCGGTCGGTGTCGGCGGGCTGAATGAGAAACGCAGCGTCCGCCTTGCCGGATGTTATCTGCGAGCCATCGATGCTCAGATCTTCCTCGACGATGAGCGGATTGTCCTTCGACACCTCGATGCCGTTGGCGCGCAAAAGTTGCGAGGCGATGCGACGGGCGCCGCTCTCGCGCGTGCCGGTGAGGATGCGCTTGCCCTTGAGGTCGCGCAGGCTGTCACCCGTTGCGTCGGCACGCACGAAGACCCAGATCGGCTCGTAGAATAACCGGCCGACCGAGCGCAGCTTGCCAAGCTGCTTGCTCTGCCAGTCCTGCGCCTTGCTGCGAGCCAGCCGGCCCTGCATGCTGCCGACGAGACCGCCCTTGACGAAACCGGCGTCGATTTCCGGATTGTCGGCGACGAGGCCCTTCAGGGTGGAGAAGCCTTCAGCCGAGGGGCGCAACACCACCTTCACGCCGAACGGCTCGAGCGCCTTCTGGTAGGCCGCACCCAGCTCCTGGTAATGCGGTAGGCCGCCAGTCGCGATGACGATCTGGCCGTCCGAGCCTTCTTGTCCCGTCAGCGCGTAGTAGCCGGCCGACATGGCGCCGACGACGCCGAGCGCGATGATCGTGACAACCTTGGGCAGGTTCGACATGAAGCCCCCTCACGCATCCCCGAGGTGCATCCGTAGCATCCCGGCGGGCCGATGGGCTCATTGTTCGATGGCAACTCGGTGGCAGAGATGAGCAAAACCGCGGGAGAACATCGCTCAGGAGCGCCCAACCAGCCTAAGGCGCAGCGCGCGAGGGGCATATGGTGGTTGGTGGAGAGGGCTGGATTCGAACCAGCGTAGGCGAAGCCAACGGATTTACAGTCCGTCCCCTTTAGCCACTCGGGCACCTCTCCCCACACCAGGACTTCACTCTAGGGCGCCGGGGCCTCTAAATGAAATCGCCCCGCGCATAGGGGCGGCAGGGCGGACGCTTTATCCGCACCGGCCCCTTGGATGTCAAATGGAAAAGCGGCAGGATGCGCGCCCTGCTTCGAGCCAAAAATTCCCATGAAACCAACCTCCCCGAACAGACACCGCAGCCAGCGGCCGCCGAGTGTCGCCGATGGCCGCCGCGATAGCCGCGGGGGCGGACGGCATTCGCGCCCGCACCGCCCCGAGCGCCGCCCGTTCGATGAGGGCCGCGTGCAGCTCTACGGCGTCCACGCGGTCGAAGCGGCCCTGCGCAACGCCGCCCGCAAGGTGCTGCGGCTGCTGATGACGGAGAATGCCGAGAACCGCCTCGCCGAGGCCGTCAGCGGGCGCCAAACGGCGCCTGAGCGCGTGTCGCCGCGCGAGCTCGATCGCCTACTCGGCGAGGACACGGTGCATCAAGGCGTGCTGCTGGAAACCGAGCCCCTGGATGAGCCCGACATTGCCGCGCTGGCCGAGCGCGCCGACGCCGGGCCGCTGGTGGTGCTCGACCAGGTGACGGATCCGCACAACGTCGGCGCCATATTGCGCTCCGCTGCCGTCTTCGGCGCCGCGGGGCTGGTGATGACCCGCCGGCACAGTCCCCCGCTCGACGGCGCCTTGGCGAAGTCGGCTTCGGGGGCCTTGGAGCTCGTGCCGGTCGCCCTGGTGCCGAACCTGGCGCGCGCCATCGCCGAGTTGAAGGAGCACTACTGCACGACGCTCGGCCTCGACGGCGGCGCCGAGAAGCTGATCGAGGACGAACCGTTCACGGGCCGCGTGGCGCTGATCCTGGGCGCGGAGGGCAAGGGCCTGCGCGAGCTGTCGCGCAACAGTTGCGATCGCCTGGTGCGCATCGCCACCAGCGGACCCATCGGCAGTCTCAACGTCTCCAATGCGGCGGCCATTGCCCTGCATCACGCCGCCTGTAAACGATCCCAGCGCTAGGCAGAAAAGCACGAGGGCGACGGCCCATCACCATCGCCCTCAAAAACACTCCGTGCGTCGTCGTCAGTCGCAGATCAAAGGACTGCGGCAGACATAATCGCCACCCCGGCAGACGATGTCGCCGTAGCGGTTCTCAAAGCAGCGCCGGTTCTCCCAGCCGCAACGGCGCGGAGCGCGATAGCAGGCGGGTTCCGGCCCATAGTCATCGTCGTAATAATAGCCGTCGCGACCGCGGGCGCTGGCGGCAGCACCGAGGATGCCGAGGCCGATGATTCCGGCCGCGACGCCGGCGGCAATGCCGCGGCCTCTGCCGGCCTGGGCCTCTTGCACCGTCGCGCTGGCAAGGCCCGCCGCCAACACTAACGCCATCAACGGGTGCAGGATCTGCTTGATCATGCCACGTCTCCCAAATCTGTCCGCGTCCCTAGCGGCATCGCGCATCGCGAGAGAGAAACGCGGCCAAACACGCCTTGTTCCTCCCTTGCGCTAAGCCTCGCCACACGAATGTGGCCTGACGGCGGACTGAGTTCGGCAGCTTCGTGACCGCCTTACTTCAGGTAGGTGCCGCCGCAGCAACCGGGAGCCGGCGCGGCGACGGGATAGGCTACGTAAGCGGGCCCATAAGCGCGGCGCGGTCTCCAGTAGCGACGCGCATACTGCCCGTAGGGGCGGTAGTAGCGATCGTCGTAGCCGGCCGGCATGTATCGGTAGGCGCCGGGATAAGGCACCAGCGTTGCCCACTGATAGACGTTGGAGTAGCGGGGATAGTAGATGAAGTGGCTGACGGGCTGGGGCCCGCACCAGCCTGCCGGAGCACCCCGGCACCAGCCCCGCGCTTCGGCGGGGGCCGAGACGACGACGCCCATGAGAATGGCGAGGCCGATAGCGGCGAACGAAGTCTTGAGACGCATGCGCAAACCCTCGACATGATAAACTGACGCAACTCTTTCCACCTTGTCAGGATATGGCTAATGAAGGGCTAACCGTCGCCCCGCGACGGCGCGATGGCGGGCGCGGGCAGCGCGGGCGGCACGTCTGGCTGTCGTCGGATGAGCGCGATATAAGGCAGCGCGCCTCGCGCGGGCCGGCTTAGCTCAGTTGGTAGAGCACCTGATTTGTAATCAGGGGGTCGCAGGTTCAAATCCTGCAGCCGGCACCATTCTCCTCAATGACTTAGCGTCGCGTAGCCGCGGCTCGCGTGCGGAGAGAACGGGTTCGGTCGGTGGCCACAGCACCTGCTTGGCCGCCCCGCATCAGACTGCCACAAAGCTCCCGTTAACTGCCCCGGTTTTGTGCCGATAGGAGCGATAAGAACCCCATGCGCATCTCTATGTTTCTGGCCGCCGTTATTGTCGTCCTCGCCACTGCGTTCGCCGGTGCGCAAACGCTGCGGCTTGACCGCGACGGCGGCTTCTCTTTCCGTTTTGGCCGCGACGACCGCCGCGGTGAGGTCGAGGGCAAGCGCGCTTCGTGCGAAGTGTATGCCCGCATCGCCGTCGTGCAGGCGGACGCCAACGCCCGTTTCCGTTGCGGCCTGCGCGGTCCGGCGTGGGTGAGCGATCCGGCGCCGCATTTCCGCTGGTGCCGGTTTGTGCCCCGCCAGCGTATTGCCGAGGAGCAACGCGGCCGCGCCATGGAGCTGCAGCGCTGCTTCGACCGGCTCGGCGATTTCGACGACAACCGTTGGGCGCGCTAAACTGAGCTGTTGTAACGTCATGGCGTCAGTGCGGCGCCGTGACGTTACGCAGCCTCGAAGTGCGCATCACCCATCAGATCGCCGGTCGTCAACCGGCTGGAGCTTCCCATGGACGCCAAGAGCCTCGTTATCGCCGTGCTGCTCATCGCCGTCGCCGTGCTCGGCTACCTCTATTACGAGAACTCGCGCCACGGCATCAGCATCGACACCCCGGCCGTGAAGATCGAGGCGAAGTAGCGCTCACGCTGATTATGCGCACTCAGGCACCGCGCGCGCGATGGCGCGCGAGCAGGCGGCCGATTCCGGCAAGCGCCGCCTCAAGCACGAGGAAGAGCAGCACCAGCCCGGCGATGTTGATCAGCGCGCGCCCGTAGCCGAGATCGGCGACATCGACGAACGGGTATGGATACCAGCCGCTCATGGCCCCATGGGCGAGCGTCCAGACGATGTAGGCCGCCGGGAAACCCAGCGCGGCAACGCCGATGCGCCAGTCGAGATGGCGCTTGTCGACGAACGGAAGCCAGTCGATGACGAACAGCGGCGGCGTCGCGTAGTGCAGCATATGCTCGAAGAACAGCGACCAGCCCTGGCGTTGGCTGAGGTCGCGCAGCAGTAGATAATAGATGACGCCCACCATGATGATGTAACCGGTGACGGCGGTGCGCACGGACGGGCGCACGAGGAACCGTCCGGCGGCGGAGTACGGAGCCACGAGCGGGATGAGCAGCGCCGCTGCGGCCAACACGTTGGTGAGGATGGTGAAGAAGCTGAAGAACTTCAGCGACGAGGCGGCCATGGCGGAGAGGTTGTCGCCGCGTACGAGCAGCCAGTACTGGGCGACGACGCAAACGGCCGTGAAAACGCCCGCAGCGGCGCGATAGGTCGTCTGAAGCATCCCGTGGACCTAGAGGCAGACGCGCCGCTTCGCAAGCGCCGACTCCAACGCCAACGCCTCAGATGCCCTCGGGATTGTGCGCGTCGCGCTCGCGCTCGATGAGGCGCCCATCGCTGCGTTCGTCGCCGGACTGCGGCTCTGCCCGCTCCTCGGCAGACACCGTCCCCTCGTTGCGCGTGCGCTTGGGCGCACCTTCGCCCCTCGTCTCGCGGGCGACCGGGCGTTTCGTGGGATCTCTCGGCGTCTCCATGGCTGCCTCCTGGCCGTTCGCTTGGCTTCTGCGGTCACAGAACGTATGCAGACGCCGTCCAGTTCACTGCCACCCCCGGTCCCCGCACCCGCATGAGCCCCCGCCCCCCGCACCCGCCGATCCTCAAGCACGCCGCCGAGTTGCTCGCCGGCTATGACGTGATGTTTTGCGACGTGTGGGGGGTGCTGCACGACGGCAATCACGCCTTCGCGGCCGCCTGCGACGCCCTGCTGCGCTTCAAGGCGGCGGGCGGCACGGTGATCCTCGTGTCGAATGCTCCGGTCCCCGCCGAAGGCGTGGCGGCCATGCTCGATTTCCGCGGGGTGCCGCGGAACGCTTACGACGCCATCGTCGCCTCCGGCGAGTTGGCGCTGCGCCACATCGCCGAGCGGGGCTACAAACGCATTTTCTGCATCGGTCCCGCCGATCGGGATGCCCTGACGTTCAGCCGCCTTGAGGCCGATCAGGTGGCGCTCGAAGAGGCCGATGCCATCCTGTGCACGGGCCTCAACGACGACCGCAGCGAAACGGCCGCCGATTATCGCCCGCTGCTGGAGACGGCACGGGAACGCAATCTGCCGTTCGTCTGTGCCAATCCCGACCTCGTCGTCGATGTGGGCGGCAGGCAATATATTTGCGCCGGCGCCATCGCCGACCTCTACGAGCGCATGGACGGCAACGTGTTTTGGGCCGGCAAGCCACACGCCAATGCGTACGCGGCGGCGCGCGCCGCGGCAGAGGCGCTGCGCGGCGCCCCCGTGCCCCTGGAGCGGATCATCGCCGTCGGCGACAGCTTGCGCACCGACCTCAAGGGCGCGGAAGCCGCCGGAATTGCAGCCATTTTCGTCGCTTCCGGCATCCATCGCGACGAGACGATGGGCTCGGCCACGCTGTCGCCGGCCAAGCTGCGAGTCCTGTTTGCGCCCCCCGCCCCGAGCGCCATCGCGGCGATGGAGCGGCTCGCCTGGTAGCCGCGCGCCTCGTTGCGGTGCCCGTGGACAGCGTCTACACTTTCCGCGCGGTCACGGTTGGGGGAGACGATCATGCGCTGCGCTTTCACGACACTGGTTCTTGCCGCCCTGGCGGCCACGTCGGGTGCCATCGCCGACGACACGGGCTTTGCCTACTCGCACAATCTGCGCAAGGAAGGCGGCCGGTTGTGCATGTCGGATCACTTTCATTCCGGTTCCGGCTCGGGCCGCAGCAAGGGTGCCGCGCAAGCCGCCGCTGCCCGCTCGTGGGCTGACTTCACCAACTTCGAGTACGGCTCGGCGTGGGCACGCTGGTCGGTCGCGCGCAGCAAGGGCGTGCGCTACACGAAGGACGCCAGCGGCTGGAGCGCCGACGTCGACGCGCGGCCGTGCCGCGGCTAAGCGCTTGCCTCAGGCCGCGAAACGGCCGTCCGTTTACGATGCGGTTACCTTAACGGTCCATCCTGTACGGCAGGACGCCTAACCCCCGTCTGTCGTCATCGCTCCGTCCAACGTCTTCCGCTCGAAGCCCCGAGCGCACCCGTTTCCTCGGGAACTGCTCTGCGCGCCCGCGCCGGCAACTTCGCGCCCTGACGTTAGGACCGTCGTACAGGAATTGAGAAGGCAATGATCGCAACCAACCCCGGATCCAAGTCTTACGCGTGCCGTACTGCGCTCATCGCCGTCGCCGGTCTCGGCGCGGCAGCTCTCTTCGCTTCGCAGGCCGGCGCCGTCAGCCCGCAAGTGCGCAACGCCTGCGCCGGCGACTACCTGAACAACTGCAGCAAGTATCAGCCCGAGAGCGCGCAAACGCGTAAATGCATGCGCGCCGTCGGCGCTCGCCTGTCCAAGGGTTGCATCAACGCCCTCATCGCCGCCGGCGAAGTTTCCAAGGCCGAGATCGCCCGTCGTTCGGCCAGCAACCGCCGCTAGCCACTAGCCTCGCTCACACCGAGAGCCACGCGCCTCACCGGTGCGCGGCCTTTGGCGCGGCGATTAACCGTTCAGAAAGCGACTCAGCTCTGACTGGCGAACGATGCATCGTCGCTGAGGCCGCCCATGACCAGACTGCTCTACGGCATCGAGGACTACCTCGAGGACGCTTCGCAGACCGAGCGCCTGCCCCGCTGGATGCGCCGCATCGCCCTCTCGATCGGCCGCACGGTTGGCGAGACGGGCGATATCATCTTCCGGCGTCGCGCCGGCCTTTAGTCCGCTAACGCGACGACGGCCGCCCATAGGCACTGTTTGTCGCTGTCCCAGGCGGTAGCAGTCGGTCCCCCGACCTGCTAATGAGCGCTCCGAACCGCAGTATCTGGAGCCACCATGAGCGACGCCGAAAGCCAAGCGCGGAGCGAAACCGCCGCTCTCATCCGCCG
>CAZOOS010000111.1:0-8730 GCA_964581475.1 uncultured Hyphomicrobium sp. | reverse complement strand
CCGCAGCCATGTTTTCCGCGTCGAGAAGGGCTCGGTCTGCCTCTTCAAGCAGCGCGCCGACGGCTCTCAGGATGTGATCGAATTCGCTTTCCCCGGCGACCTCGTCGGCCTCGGCTATCTCGACAACCACGTGTCGGGCGCGCAGGCGACGATGGAAACCTCACTGAGCTGTTTGCCGCGTTCGGCGCTGGAGCCGACGCTCGACAAGAGCCCGACAGCCAAATCGCGCCTGACCGCCGCCATCGAGCGCGAAGTGGCCTTCCTCAAGGAGGCGCACGAGCGCTCGGGCCGCCCCAAGCCGCTGGAGCGCGTGGCCGCGCTGTTTGTGACGCTGGCGCGCTGCAACGCCTACGAAGGCCGCGATCCGAGCCTGCTGACCGACTCCTTGAGCTGCGGCGTCGTCGCCGGCTATCTCAACATGAGCGTCGACGACCTCGCCCATTGGCTGACGGAGCTCGAGGCGCGCAACCTCGTCGAAGCGGCTCCCAAGGGGCTGCGCCTCAAAAACCTCGACGAGCTGGAGCGGCTTGCCGACGCCGGGGACTGAGTCCCGCGCACGCGCTATAGTGCGGGCGACCGCAATCGCACACGGCGCGCGCCTCCATGACCACGGAACCGAACGAAACCCGCAGCGCCCTGCAGCCGGGGCGCATCGGCACCGCCGCGCTCATTGTCGCCGAGCAGCACACCGCGCCGAAGCTGGGCAGCGGCCGCGCGCCCGTGTTCGCCAGCCCGGCAATGGTGGCGCTGATCGAGGCCGCTGCCGTCGCCTGCGTCGAGGATCAGCTCGCCGACGGCCAGGAGACGCTCGGCATTCAACTCGATGTCGAGCACATCGCGGCGACGCCTGCCGGCCTTAAGGTCACGGCTACCGCCGAACTGATCGAGGTCGCGGGACGCAAACTGGTGTTCAAAGTCGAGGCGCGCGACGCGCGCGAACTTATCGGCCGCGGACGCCACACGCGCATCATCGTCGACAGCGCCCGCTTCCGCGCCAAGGTTGCCGCCAAACTGCAGAATTGAGCACTACGCCCCGCCACCACACCTGCTGCTAAATCTGCGCTTTTGCGGGCAAAATCCGTGCAACGCCCCTTGCACCGGGACGGCAAAATTCCGCACAATGAAATGGAATCAAGCAATAAGACTGCTGTGCAGCTCGGGGAGGGTTCGATGCGCGCAATTCTCAAGACGACTTTCATCGCCGGTGCGGCACTGTGCGGATCGCTTGCCGTCGCCACCGCAGCGCAAGCGCAGCAGCAGTTGGGGCCGGCCGCGCCCGTCGCCAAACAGGCCGACTGCCCAGGCAATCCCAACCCGCTCGGCGTCGCGCGCGTCGTCGAGATCGACACCACCGGCGGTCCCGGCTTCGGCTTCCAGCATTACAAGATGTACGACTTCCTCAATCCGAAAGAGGTCGTGCTGACGTTCGACGACGGGCCGCTGCCGAACCGCACGACGGCCGTGCTCGCCGCGCTCAACGCCGAATGCACCAAGGCGATCTTCTTCTCGGTCGGCAAGGTCGCCGCCGGCTATCCCGACATCCTGCACGACGTCGCCAAGTCCGGTCACACCATCGCCGCCCACACGATGGATCACAAGGATCTGTCGAAGTTGCCGTTCGAGGAGGCCAAGGCAGACATCGAGAAGTCGTTCAGCGTCATCCGCCGCGCCGTCAACGGCCCCACGGCGCCGTTTTTCCGCTTCCCGTACCTGCGCCACTCGCCCGAGACCTTGAAGTATCTCGCCGAGCGCAACGTTGCGGTGTTCTCCACCGACATCGACAGCTTCGACTTCAAGGGCGGCAAGTCTGATGCACTGGTGAAACGCATCATGGCGGGCCTGGAAAAGCGCGGCAAAGGCATCATCCTGATGCACGACATTCAGCCGCATACGGCGGCGGCCATGCCGGAGCTGCTGAAGCAGCTCAAGACTGGCGGCTACAAAGTCGTGCAGATGACCGCCAAAACGCCTATTCAGACGCTGCCCGAGTACGACGAGCTCATTGCCAAGGACATGCAGGGCATGCCGACCGCCCTGTCCGACCGTCCCTTGAACTCCGTCGTCAAAACGATCAGCGGTCAATAATCCGCCGCATGGCTTTGGTCGATCACGCTTGGGCACCCCGATTTGGTAGCCCAAGCGCGATAGGCTAGAGCGTGTCCATGCTTCGATCGACCACCTCCGGCCTGCTGGCCGTCTTGGCTCTCGTCCTCGTGCACCCCGGCGCGCGCGCCGCGACGTGCACGGCCGAGGATTTCGCCGCCGCCGTCGACAAGTCGGGGGCGCAGTTGCGCGCCTTCAATGCCGAGGCGCTGCCCAAGCTGCAGGGCAAGCTGAAGCAGCTCAACGAAAAGAAGGGCTGGGACGAGGAGAAGTCGCTCGACAGCGTGCGCGACGACCGCACGACCAAGCTCGACGCCGAAGCCGAAGACCTCATCATCAAGATCGACACGCTCGGCCGCCCTCCCGAGAAGGGTTCGCCCGATTGCAGCAAGCTGGCCGAGCTCGAAGCGGCGGGCATCGAGCTATTGGCGGTGATGAAGGCCAAGTCCACCTACACGCTGGCAAAGCTTGATACGCAGATCGCCGGTGGCGGCAAGGAGGTTGCCGCGGCCAGCAAGGATCCGGCACCGGCGGCGAAAGAGGCAAAGCCGGCAGCGCCTGCCGATGCGACGCCGCCCAAGCCCGTCGCCAAGTCGGCGGCGCAGAAATGGGCGACGCAGACCAAGCAGCCCCCGGACGCGAGCCCGCGCGATGAGGTGCCGACGCTGGAGCCCGGCCCGTCCATCGCCATGCTCGAGCCGCTGGGTCCGGAAGAGGCCGGCTACAACATCGACGAAATCCGCGAGATTACCCGCGGCTTCTTCGGCACCATCTCGACCGAACTCGGCAGCGTGCTCGAATACGCCTTCTCCAGTGCCGGGCGCCCCGACGGCTACGTGCTCGGCACCGAGGGCGGCGGCGCGTTTCTCGCCGGCCTGCGCTACGGCAGCGGCAAGCTCTACATGCGCGCCGGCGGCAGCAGCGACATCTACTGGCACGGCCCCTCGATCGGCACCGACATCGGTGCCTCGGGTTCGCGCACCATGTTCCTGATCTACCGGGTGCATCAACCGGAGGATCTCTACCGCCAGTTCACCGGTATCGACGGCTCGGCCTACTTCATCGGCGGCGTCGGCATCACGTTCCTCAAGGGCGGACGCGTGACCATGGCGCCTATCCGCACCGGGCTCGGCTTCCGCATCGGCGCCAATATCGGGTACATCCGCTTCACACCACGCGCGACGTGGAACCCGTTCTGACGGGTCCGCGCGTTGGCATACCAGGCGTCGTACGGAAGGCGCGCTACCAAGTGTTGCCATAGCCGCCGCCGTATTGCTTCTTCTTCGCTTTCTTGACCTTTGCCTGGTAGGCCGACTGCTGGCTGTAGCCGAAGAAGCCGCCCCACTGCTGCACTGCTGGCTGCGCCACGCGGCGGCGGCGCCCTTCGGCGACGACCGGCGAATACGGTGGCTTGCCGCGCACGGTCACGCGGGTGAGCTGCAGGCCGTGCTTCTGCACGAGGTCATAGAAGACTTTTGCGTTCTTCGGGTGCGAACGCACGCAACCGTGCGAAGCGGGACGGCCGAGATTGCGCAGATCGCCTGTGCCATGCACGGCGACGCCCTCGTTGAAAAACACCGAATAGGGCATCGGCGAGAAGTGATACTGCTTTGAGTAGTGCATGCGCGACGTGTAGTGCGGCGTGTACGTGCCTGTCGGCGTGCGGTAGCCGCCACGCGCCGAGGAAATCTTCCAGGAGGCGATCTCGCCGTTCTTGTCGGAGACGGTCATCGTCTGCGACCCGAGGTCGATGACGGCAAACAGCGTCGGCTCCGGTGGCGCGATGGGGGCTACGGCCTCGGCCTCGGCCGGCGCCGGGCTGGCGGCCGGCAGGGCGGCGTCGGAAGCCTGCGGACCCGCCATCAGCGGGGCCTCGGCTGTGGGGTCGGCGGCGGCCACCACGATGGGCGTTTCTGCCGAAGCCGACGAGACGAACACAACGGCGGCAACGGCCGCGCACATGACCCCAAGCAAACGCATCGCTCTTAACTCTCCCCCCGGACCGAACGCAGCTCTGAGCCTTCCACATTAGTTGGCGAACGATGCGGAAAGCTTAACGTGAGTGCTATTTTAGCTAGGCGCGTGAAAGCGCTGTAGCAACTGTCCGGTTACTTCGCATCCGGCCACCGGCGCCTGCAACTCCGAACCTTGCCAACCTGGGGACGGGGCGCCTTTCTCTCCCGGCGTGTATCCCCTCCGCAGCACCTGCCGGGCATCGCATGCGCACCGCCGACGGGGTAGCATCCCGAGGCCCGCACTCGTCGATGGACGGCGCCTCAGTTGAACAGTAGCTGGAAGATGGTCTTGGGCTTGCGCTTGCGGGGGCGGCGCTCCTCTTGGAAGCCCGAACTGAGCTGGTTCCAGGGCGCCCATCCCCCCGGCTCGCTGCTCGTGTAGCGGCGCGGATCGCCGGCGCCCGGCCGGCCCGCCCGCAGGATGAACTCGTCGGTGGCCCCGTCGACGCTGGCGACAACCACGCGGTCGTCCTGCCAGCTCCAGGTGGCAACCTTCTTGCCCTCGCGGTGCGGCTCGATGCCGATCACCGAATTGCTGTCAAGGTCGAGGATAGCAACCTGCTCCACCTCTTCCGGGCCCATGGCGCCAGGAACGACGCCGCCGGTAAAGCGCAAGGTGGCGATGCCGCGCAAGGGCGGCTGCTTGGCCTCGAACTCGAGCAGCTTCGGCTGACCGTCGCCGGCCATCTCCAGGGGAATGCGCAAGCGACGGAACTGGTCGCTGACGGCGTAGTAGCGGGTGCCCTGCTGCACGACCCGCCACCCCTCGATGCCGGCGCCGGCGATCTCGTGATCTTCGGCACTGGCGCTATCGGCGGCGAGTCGCTGCAAGCCGTCGGCGGCAAGCTTCAGCCGCGGCTGCAGGGCAACCGCCTTCTTGTAGTCGGCGATCGCTTGCTCGGTGCGCCCTTGCGCCTCTTCGATCTCGCCCTTTGCCCACAATACATCGGGGCCGTCGGGATCGAGCTTCTCGGCCGTCTCCGCATCTTTGACGCCGACATCGGTCTGTCCGCTCATCTTGTAGACGACCGCGCGGTAGGCAAAGGCCAGCGCCGAGCGCGGATCGAGCTCGATGGCGTGATTGAGGTCGGCGAACGCCTCCTCGTAGGTCTGCGCGATACCGTTGGCGAGCCCACGTGCCGCGAAGGCGCGCGCCGAGCGCGGATCGAGCGTCGCCGCCTGCGTGTAGTCCTTCAGCGCTGCGGCGAGGTTGTCGGATGCGAGGTATGCCTGGCCGCGCAGCAGATAGAGCTCGGCGTTGCTGGCGTCGAAGGCGATGGCGCGCGAAAGATCCTCGATGGCGTCCGGCAGGCGCATGGTGTCGAACTTGGCTTCGGCGCGACTGCGATAGGCGGCGGCGAACCTCGGATCGGCGGTTACCGCACGGGTGAAGTCGCGGATGGCGGCATGGGGCCGACCGGCAGCGGCATGCACGCGCCCACGCCCGGCGAGCGGCGCCGCCGATTGCGGCATCAGCCGCACGGCCGACGTGTAATCGCGAATGGCCTGGTCGTTGAGGCCGACCTTGGCATAGGCGCCGGCGCGGTTCGACAGAGCGGCCGCGTAACCCGGCGCCAGCACGAGGGCGCGATCAAAGTCCTTGATCGCCTCCTCGGGGTAGCCGAGGGCGAGCAGCAGATTGCCGCGATTGTTGTAGATCGCCGCATATTCGGGGAAGAGCTGCGCCGCGCGGTTGAAGTCATCGATGGCGAGCTTGGTCTGCCCCAGGCGCGCGTAGGCGACGGCGCGATCGGTGAGGATGGTGGCGCGCCGATCGTTCGGAAGCGCGGGATCCTTGAGAGCGTCCGTGTACCCGGTGACCGCCTGGCTGGCATCGCCCCGCACCAGAGCGCTCGCCGCATCCTGTGCTTTCAGCGCAGCGTCGGCCGCGGCTGCCAGAGCTCCCGCGGCAGGCAGCGAAATCAAGGCAATGGCGAAAGCGGCCCGTCGAAGCATTCACGTCTCGCGCAGTGGATTGAAGATGGCCTAGCGCAGGAGCGCGCCGAATCCAGCGTCCGGTTCAGCATAGGCCATTAGCGGCCGATTGTGGCACCCAATCGTTACGTCGGGCCGAGCGGCGCCAGGGAACGCAGAACCTGAGGAAGCGTCTCGGGCAGGTCCTCGGCGATGAGGCCCGGACCGAAGGCCGTGGCGGCAGCGCCGTGCAGCCAAACGCCGGCGCACGCGGCTTCGAAGGCCGGCATCGATTGTGCAAGCAGGCCGGCAATGAAGCCGCCGAGCACGTCGCCCGCGCCGGCCGTCGCCAGCCAGGGCGGGGCGTTGTCGTTGATGGCGGCGCGGCCGTCAGGTGCGGCGATCACCGTGTCGGCGCCCTTGAGCACCACGATGGCGCCCGACCGCTGCGCGGCGGCGCGGGCGCGTTGCAGCTTCGAGCCCGTCGCCGCATCCACAAACAGCCGCTGGAACTCGCCCTCGTGCGGCGTGAGCACGGCAGGGCGGCGGCCCATACCGGCAATGGCAACGAACAATTCGCTGGGGCTGCCGGCGAACGAGGTGATGGCGTCGGCGTCGAGCACCGTCGCGGCGCCGGTGGAAAGGACGGTGTGCACCAGCTGTTGAGTAGTCGCGCCGACACCCAGCGCCGGGCCCAGCAGCGCCGCGTTCTTGCGTTTGTCGGCGAGGATGCGGGCGAGGCCGTCCGGCCCGTCGAACGGCTGCAGCATGATGGCGGTGAGATGCGCGGCGTTGATGGCGACGGCATCGGGCGGGCTGGCGACGGTGACCAATCCAGCGCCAACGCGCAGCGCGCCACGGGCACCCAGGCGCGCCGCACCGGTGTGGGCCGCAGGGCCGGAGACGACCAACGCATGTCCCCGCCCATACTTATGGCCATCGAGCCGCGGCCAGGGAAACTGCGCACTCCATAAGCCGGGCGCATTGGCCCACGTGTTGGCCCCGATGTCGGCCAGCACACCTTCTGGGATACCGATGTCGGCCACGTTGATCTCCCCGCAAAGAACGCGCCCGGGCAGCAAGAGGTGCCCCGGCTTGCGCCGAAAGAACGTCTCGGTGCGCACGGCCTTGACGACCGGGCCGGCCGCTTCGCCCGTCGTGCCGTCGAGCCCGCTCGGGACATCGACGGCGAGCACGGGTACCCGGCTGCAATTGATCGCGGCGACCATTTCGGCCGCAATGCCGGAGATGGGACGTGCCAGGCCGGCGCCAAACAGCGCATCGATGATCAGCCGCGCCCCGTCGATTGACGACGGCGTCAGCGGGGCGATCGGCAGACCACAGCGCTGCGCCATGACCGCCGCGTCCCCCTTCAACGCATCTGCGGCGCCCAGCAACGCCAGGCGCACATCCACGCCCGCCCCGTGCAGGTGGCGCGCGGCGGCGAAACCATCGCCGCCGTTATTGCCCGGCCCGCAAAGGACGGCGACACGGTCGCGCGGCGTGCACATGGCGAGCGCGGCGCGGGCAACGGCGCACCCGGCGTTCTCCATGAGCGACAGGCTCGGGATACCTCCGGCCACGGCCATGCGGTCCGCGCGGCCCATCTCTTCCGTGGTGAGCAACTGCAGCTCGGCGGAGCGACTGCCTGATGATTGAGCGGTTCGGTTGACCATCTAGACGCCTGCCGATTGCGCGTGGTGCGTTTATGTGCAAATTGCCCAAGCCTTAGGCATATAGCGTGCCGATGCTACCTGGGCGGCGCGCGAGCCTGCAAATAACACTCTGAATTTGCAGGAGCTTATTTGCGCCCTGAAGTTGGCATGCGCCATGCTAACTTCTGGCCGGGCCACGCAAAGCCGCCCTTTGAGAAACCAGATAAACGCGGAGGGGCCAGGGGTCATGAAGAAAATCGAAGCCATCATCAAGCCATTCAAGCTCGACGAAGTGAAGGAAGCGCTGCAGGAAATCGGCCTGCAGGGCATTACCGTGCTCGAGGCGAAGGGCTTCGGACGTCAGAAGGGCCACACCGAGCTCTATCGTGGCGCCGAGTACGTGGTGGATTTCCTGCCAAAAGTGAAGATCGAGGTGGTGCTCGCCGACGAGATGCTCGACAAAGCCGTCGATGCAATCCAGAAGGCGGCCAAGACCGGCCGTATCGGCGACGGCAAGATCTTTATCTCCGCCATAGACGATGCGATTCGAATTCGCACCGGCGAGACCGGCGCAGACGCCATCTAAACAATTGCGTCAAAGGGGCTGCTTTCAGCCCCTTTTTTCCGTAAAAGAACGGCCGTCCAAGGCTACAAACAGTCAATGGGGAGTCTCATGAAGAGCGCCAGCGATGTCCTTAAGATGGTGAAGGACAAGGACGTCAAGTTCGTCGATTTCCGTTTCACCGACACCAAGGGCAAGATGCAGCATGTGACTGCGCATGCGAGCACGTTCAACGAGGACGTCTTCCAGGACGGCTATGCCTTCGACGGCTCTTCGATCGCCGGCTGGAAGGGCATCGAAGCTTCCGACATGTTGCTGATGCCGGATGCCTCCTCGGCGCACCTTGATCCCTTCTTCGCGCAATCGACCGTCGCCATCTTCTGCGACGTGCTCGAGCCCACGACGGGCCAGTTCTACGAGCGCGACCCGCGCGGCATCGCCAAGAAGGCCGAGGCCTACATGAAGTCGACGGGCGTCGGCG
>CAZOOS010000110.1:0-8766 GCA_964581475.1 uncultured Hyphomicrobium sp. | reverse complement strand
CAGTAGCGTGTGGAGGGCGTAATGGCGGCCGAGGTCGAGGCGGTGATAGCGGCGCTGCGGGTGACACTCGATGCAGCGCAGAGGAGCGAAGAGCCTTTCTGGCAGGTGGCAGCCGTCAATCGCTGGGTCGACCAGCTACCCGGCGCCTGGATAGGGCGCTGGCGCGATCTGAAGTTGGCGGGTGACAGCGCCGGCGACGCCGACCGCGAACAGTTCGTCGGCCACGTACGGGCGATCGTCGCGTTCCTCGAAGCCCGTGGAGCGCGAACCACGCAAGCGCGCAAATGGTGGTCGCTGCGGCGGCGCAACGTTCCGGCCCATGCCGCCACGCAAGCTTCCGCAACGCCGGCACGGGGGCCGGCAAAGCCGATCAACTTGCGGCGCGTGCGCAAGCCGATGCCCGGCATTCACTAACGCCGCGATCATCCGGCGAAGCATTCAAAACAACTATCGGGGGGCGCTGTTCTTTAAGGAACTGCGGCGAGGGTGGCTGCCGACTAGGCTTCGCCGGATCATCCGAAAGTAACCCATGAGCGGGCGCCAACGTAGACAGCATGCGGGAACCTGGCCACCAAGCCCGCATGAGGGACGCATGACCAATGCGCTACGTCGCGACGTCGCTTTCTTGAGCGATGGCGTCACCTGCCGTGCATGGGCATACGAGCCGCATGCGGCCGTGCCGCGCCCGCTGCCGTGCATCGTCATGGCGCATGGACTGAGCGGCACGCGCAATGCCTCGCTCGAGCCCTATGCCGAGCGCTTCGCGGCCGCGGGGTTCCATGTCGTGTTATTCGACTATCGCTACCTCGGCGACAGCGACGGCGAGCCGCGTCAGCTCGTCTCGATCCCGTGTCAGCTCGAAGATTGGAAATCGGCGATAGCTTTTGCGCGCAGCATGCCCGGCGTCGATCCGGAGCGCATCGGCTTGTGGGGCTCCTCGCTGTCGGGTGGCCACGTCGTCGTCGCCGCCGCGCGCGACAAACGCATTGCCGCCATATCGGCGCAGTGCCCGATGCTCGACGGACATGCGAGCGCGCGCAAGGTCCGCAAGCAGGTCGGATTCGCAAACATCGCACGCCTCGCCGCGGCGTCTGCCTACGACGGCGTGCGCGGGGCGTTCGGGCTGTCGCCTTGCTACGTGCCGCTGGTGGCGCCGCCGGGCGAGCTGGCAGCGATGCCCACGGCCGATGCTTACGCCGGCCTGAAGGCGATCGTGCCGCCGGGTTGGCGCAACCAGGTCGCCGCGCGTCTGTTCCTGCGCTTGCCCTTCTACCGGCCGATCCAATACGCAAATGAAGTGAAGTGCCCGGCGTTGGTGATTGCCTGCGAGGAAGATACGGTCGTATCGACCGAGGCGGCCGCCAGCACAGTCGAGCGCATGGGCACCAAGGCTACCCTCACCTCCCTGCCCATTGGCCACTTCGCCATCTATCTCGGACAGTGGTTCGAGCGTTCAAGCAGCGCCCAGATCGCCTTCTTCACCACCGCCCTTCAGGGCGGCTAAACCCGTCGTAAGCCGCAATAAACGCTGACTTTCAGAGTGATTCAGGAACGCCGGCAATCTTGTTTACGCCGGCCGGCTAACTACCTTTACGCCAGGCAAGAGCCTGCGATTACCGTGCCCCGGCCAATTCCGACCGCCGCACAGCACCGGAAGCGCCTCCCAGCCAGCCGACGACAGACGCCGCCAGCAGACCAGACGCTTCCTCACGATCCAACACGGAGGAAAGCACCCATGGCCAAGATCCTTGCCGTTCTCTACCCCGATCCCGTCGACGGATACCCGAAGACGTACGCTCGCGACGATGTGCCGAAGCTGGATCACTATCCGGACGGGCAACCTGTACCCACGCCAAAGTCGATCGACTTCAAACCCGGCCAGCTGCTCGGCAGCGTCTCCGGCGAGCTGGGCCTGCGCAAGTATCTCGAAGGCCAGGGCCACACGTTCATCGTCACGTCCGACAAGGACGGCCCAAACTCCGTATTCGAGCGCGAGCTGCCGGATGCCGACGTGGTGATCTCGCAGCCGTTCTGGCCCGCCTACCTCACCAAGGAGAGGCTTGCCAAGGCCAAGAACCTGAAGCTCGCCATCACCGCCGGCATCGGCTCCGACCACGTCGATCTGCAGGACGCGATGGCCAAGGGCATCACGGTGGCCGAGATTACCTACAGCAACTCGATCAGCGTCGCCGAGCACGTCGTCATGATGATCCTGTCGCTCGTGCGCAATTATCTGCCGTCCTATGAATGGGTGAAGAAGGGCGGGTGGAACATCGCCGATTGCGTCGAGCGCTCCTACGATCTCGAAGGCATGAACGTCGGCAGCGTGGCTGCCGGGCGCATCGGCCTCGCCGTGCTGCGGCGATTGAAGCCCTTCGACGTCAAGCTGCACTACACCGACAAGCACCGCCTGCCAGAGAAGGTCGAGAAGGAGCTCGGGCTCACCTATCACAAGGACGTCGAGTCCATGGTCAAGGTGTGCGACGTGATCACCATCAACGCGCCCCTGCATCCCGAGACCGAGGGCATGTTCAACGACAAGCTGATCTCGAAGATGAAGCGCGGCTCGTACCTCATCAATACGGCGAGGGGTAAGATCGTCGACCGCGATGCCGTTGTGCGCGCTTTGGAGAGCGGACAATTGGCCGGCTACGCCGGTGACGTGTGGTTCCCCCAGCCGGCGCCAAAGGATCATCCGTGGCGCAGCATGCCCCATCACGGCATGACGCCGCACATCTCCGGCTCATCGCTTTCCGCGCAGGCACGCTATGCGGCCGGCACGCGCGAAATCCTGGAGAGCTACTTCGCCAACAAACCCATCCGTACGGAGTATCTGATCGTCGACAAGGGCAAGCTCGCCGGCACCGGCGCGCATTCCTACAGCGCCGGCGATGCGACCAAGGGCTTGGAAGACTCTGCCCACTATAAGAAGAGCGCCTGAACGGAGCGGCAGGAGCCGGGTTGAATTTCGATCCGGCTCCCGCGCCTATGCGGCCAAGAAGGGACTTAAGTCCTGAGGGGTTGCTCGCACGCCGGTCAGCGGCTCGGCGTCGAAGGCAAGCCTGTATTCCTGCTGCATGTGCAGCAGGGTGCGTTCGGCCAGCGCCGTGATGGTCAGCAATGGATTGACGCCGATAGAGCGCGGCATCACCGCGCCATCGACGACATACAGCCCCTCGTGCACGGCCGTGACGTCACGCGCCGGCCCGGTATCGAACACCTGCCCCTTGTGATTGACAACGCCGTCGTCGCGCTCGCGTCCCATGCCGGCGCCGCCGAGAGGATGCGCCGTTGCCGGCTGATGCCCCATCACCGTGCCGGCGAGCGGGTTCTTCACATAGCTTCCACCGGATTGCTGCACGATGGCCGAGAGCATCGCGTCGAGGCGGGCGTAAACCGGCTCGTCCTTGGCGTTCGGCCAGACGAGCGACAGGCGGTCGTCTTCCAGCAAAAAACGGCCGGATGCGCTGTCGTGCGACACCGCAAAGAACGTCTGCAGTTTGGCGAACGGCCCCTTGTAGACGCCGTTGACGAGGCTCTGCAGCGCACCCAGCAGGCGTCCGTTGGGTATGAACAGCACCGGCAGCACCGGCGCCAGCGCCGACGGCATGACTCCTTCCTGCACGCGCAACTCGTTGGCGAGGTTCAACGCGTCGTCGATCTCGAGCTGGCCGGAAACGGCGGCTCCGACCTCCGCTCCCTCGATTTTGGCGGGGAAGCCGACGCCGACGGCATTGACGGGCTCGCGGGCGCCGTAGCCGAAGGCAATGATGTCGCCGTTGGCGGAGAAGCGCCCGCCGATGCGGTCCGAAATTTTCAGTCCGTTGGCGCGCGAGCGCAGCAGTATCTCGGTCGTGCCGAGCGTCCCGGCGCCGAGCATAACCATGGAGGCGCGCAGGATCTTGTCGGGCGATGCACTGCCGTTGGCGTCCATGCGGCGAACATGAACCTCCCAGCCGCCGTCGGCTGCCTTGGAGAGGTAGCGCACGCTGGCGTGGGTAAAGAGCTCTGCGCCGTGGCGCACCGCGTCGGGCAGATAGGTGAGTGCGACGGAGTTCTTGGCGCCGACGTTGCAACCGCCGCAGCAATCGCCGCAGCGCGTGCAGCCCGCCTGCTCGATGCCGGCAACATTCACGTTGGGCTCAAAGCTGACGGTCACCGGCGGCGCGACGATGTCGTAGCCGAGCGCGGCGCCGGCAGCTTCAAGTGTTCTGTATTTCGCATACGCGCCAGCCCGGGGGTCACTCTGCGGTTGCAGCCAGGCCCTCGCCCGGCGGAAGCCCTCCTCGAGCAGGCCGTCCTGCGCCACCTGCCCGGGCCAGCATGCGTCGGCGAAGACGCGCGCATCAGGCCGCAGCGCGACGCCGGCATTGATGAGCGATCCGCCGCCGAGACCGCAGCCGACGAGGACGTGCATATCCTCGCCGAGCCGCACGTCGAAGAGTGCCGACGAGGGGCCGGTGCGCAGTCGCTTTCCCGTCACCTGCATCTCGTTCTTGAGGTCGGGGAAGCGGGTCGGGAACTGCCCGGTCAGCACCTCGCGCCCGCGCTCCAGCACGGCGACCTTCTTGCCGGCGCGGGAAAGGCGTGAGGCAGCGACGCCGCCGCCGTAACCCGAGCCGACGACGATGACGTCGTAGCGATCGCGGACAAATTCCAGCGAGCGAGACAGGCCGGCCATGACATCTTCCTGGCCAATGTTGCGGTTGTCGAAGCTCAGCTAACCGATTTAGCCGGTCCGCACTATGGCGCGGCTGCACGTCTGAGCAGCAAAACGTCCTACGGCACCTGCGCACCCAACATAGCGCCTGGGTGCCAACGACGCTTTAACTCGCAAGTTTGGGTCGTTTAGGGTGAGAGCGAAGCCGCCAGGAACAGCAGCGTGGCGGCGACGCCGAGCCCGGTGCGCACGGCGTGCAAAGCGGCCCATTTGGCGATCAAAGCGACGGTCTCAGCGTTCGCCGCGGCGATCGGCGTCGCCAGCAGCTTGTTGTTGGTCGGCAGGATGACGAGGAGGGTGTACGGCCACCCGGCAAGCAAGGTCAGGGCGCCGGCCAGCCATAGCCAGTTCTGCGCTTCCAAGTAGGCCCAGGTGCCAAGCAGGAACCCGATCAGGGCGAGGCTGCCCTGCATGGCAAAGCCGCGCCTGTAGGACGGCTTCCACTCCGTGAGCATGGCGGCCGGATCGAGTGTCATGCGCGCCGGATGCTCGACGGCGGATACATAAATGGCGGCACCGCTGAACAGTGCCGCCGTGATGAGTGCCAACTGACCCGAGATCATCGCGAACTCCGGCGCGCTAGTTCCAGCCGCGGGCCCCCAGGCCCCCGGGCCTCAGTGAACTGGGAGGGGCGCCACGGCACCCGCCTGCTTGGCGGCTTCTGCCGGGTACTTCTTCTTGGCCACGGCCTTCGACCCGTCGATGACCTCGCCTTGCAGGGCTTCGGCCATAATGCGACCGAGGCACCCGTAGCTGAGATCGTTCGGATGGAACTGGTCGGCAGCCAGCAACTGCTGCGGCGTGAACTGGGCGCTGGTCACCAGATGCTTCATGATGGCGAAACGCTGCATGATGGGAATGCGGCGCTGCTCGGCGATCTGGCGCATGGCGACGAGGAAGCGCGGGAAGTCGCGCACCTTCTCGGCCTTGGGGAAATACTGCATGTCGAGGAGAACGACGTCGATGCCGGCGCGCTGCATCTCGTCAATGCCGACGGTGATGGTCTCGCGGAACTTGTCGACGTTGACGAGGCGCATGGCGTCGTTGACGCCCGTCTGCCAGATCACCAGCGTCGGCTTGCGCGCGATGACGTCCCTTTTGATGCGACGGAGCATATCGGTGGCGAGCTGACCGCCGATACCCAAGTTCTCGACCGTGATCTTGTTGCCGGGAAAGCGCTGCGCAAGTTCAGCTTGCAGCTTCACTGGATAGCAGGCCTTCGGGCTCGAGGCGCCGATGCCCTGCGTGCTCGAAGAGCCCAACGCGATAATGCGAACTGGCTGACCTGTAGCGAGCGCGGCAGAGAATTTCGGAAGTGGCGCGTCAAAACGCATAAGCGCAGCCGGCGCTTGGCAGCGGGGGCTGGCTTCTGCTGAAACTGAAGACAAGAGGCTTATGCCAGCGAGGGCTGTGCACCCGAGGTACGACGCTCTGCGAAGAATCCGCGCACCGACTGTACAAAGACCCAATCCGTGCCACGACCGCGCAGTGCTAAGAACCATGCCGTCCCCAACAGAATCCCGATGCCCAAGATGTTGACCAGGATCTGTAGAGCGAGTCCATAACCGGCTTCAACCAGGACAACCCAGCCAACGAGCGACAATACCGTCCCGAGGCTAAAGATTTCCAAGGAATGCCGGCCAAGTCGCGCAATGCCCGTGGCCCAAGATCGAGTAAGCCAGTGGCTTTGCGGCGACAGTAAGATCATTACGAGGTAGCCGAGCGCGACAACGTTGGCCAGTCGCCAGGGCGACAAGTACGTCTTGTCGACGTTGCCAAGCACGTCGGGAGCGAACAGGCGGGCGTTCTGCCAGCCGGGCACCTGCGTCCACGGAGCGATGACGAGAAAAGCGAATGAGAGGTACGCGATAGCAGCCCACATCAGCGTACGCGAGAAGGGGATCGGACCCTTGCGGGTGAAGTGTGCCGCCAAGGCGCCGATGGTGATCAGCAACTGCCAAGCGAACGGATTGAACACCCAGCCCTTCGGATGCTGCATGCTGGGCAGGTTGGCAGCGAGCAGGTTCGCCGCCGCCCAAAGGCCGACCGACAGCACGAGCGCCTGCCAGGGATTGCGCGGCAACAGCCATAGCACGAATGGCAGCCAGAACATCAGCAGCACAATGTAGAGCGGCAGGATGTTGAGCATGTTGGGCTGGTTCACCAGCAGCGCGGCAAGCACCGTCGAGCGCGTGGGATCCTGCGAGAAGACATGGACGCCGATGTTCCGCGCGTAGGCGAAGTCGTTGAAGTAGGTGGCGGCAAAGGTGAGACCGACGCCGCAGATGACGAGCAGCGCTACATGCCAGAGGTAGATATCCCGAACCCGCTCGAACACACGGGCGACGCCGCTCTTGAAGCCCTGGCTCTCGAACACGCGACCATAGGCGAGCACGGCGGAGAAACCGGCAAGCAGCACGAAAACCTCGGCAGCGTCCGCAAAACCGAAGTTCCTCAAGGTGAACTTGGCAAGGACGTTGTCGGGCACGTGATCGACGAAAATGAAAAGCAGGGCCAGACCGCGGAAGAAATCAATTCGCAGATCGCGCTGTGCACCGGAGCTTGTCGCGCTCATCGGCATGTTCTTTATCACCTGGCGGCTAGTGGGACATACAGTCGGCAAACGTGCCAATTTGCACGTTCTGTCGGATCGAACAACGCGACATGGCGGTTTGCAGTTCCTGCATCGAAATGCGGCTGGACGTGGGCTTTGGCACGCTTTTGCCTCAAGTGGCGCCCCGACCCAGTCCGGTTTTGATCCGCTTCTGTCGTCGTGGCCACACCCAACCATGACGCGCATGAACTGAATCTGAACTCCCCTACAGGATCGCCGCCGGTCCACGCGAACGGTCAAAGCCGGTAGACGACAGCGCCTCCCGTCAGTCCGGCGCCCGCCGCGCACATGAGCAGCCGCTGGCCTCGCTGCAGGCGCCCTTCGGCCGCGGCCATGGAGAGCGACAGCGGGATGGTCGCCGCCGAGCTGTTGCCGAACTTGGCGATGGTGGAGACGACCCTTTCGCCCGGTACGCCAAGCCGCTGAGCGACGGCGGCGATGATGCGCCCGTTGGCCTGGTGGGGGATCAAACAGTCGACGTCGGCCACGCTCAGCCGTGCTTTGGCGAGCGCCCCCTGCGCAGTCGCCGACATCATATCGACCGCGCGGGTGAAGACGGCCTTGCCGTCAGCGATGACCATCTGCGTGTCCTCGATCTTCATATCGGCGGCGAACGGCCGACGGCTGCCGCCGGCCTCTATGCTGATCAGCCCATAGCCGCTGCCGTCGGCGGCGAGCTTGGCACCCAGGACGCCATCGCCGGGCTGGCCGGAGGGAGCGACAACGACCGCACCCGCGGCGTCGGCGAACAGGATGCAGCTTCCCCGCTCGGCCGGATTGATTCGCCGCGAGAGGATGTTGGCGGCGACGACCAGCACCGGAGCGCTGTGCACGCGAGCGAAGCTGTCGGCGAGGGTGAGCGCGTAGAGGAACCCGGCGCAGGCGCCGGCGAGGTCTATGCCGCCCGAGTTGCCGAGACCGAGCCGGTGGGCGAGGAGCGGCGCCGACGGCGGCAGCAAGTGATCGGGCGTGCTCGTTGCCAGCAAAGTAAGGGCGACATCGCCGCGGCTCAGCCCGGATTGCTGCAGCGCCATATCGGCCGCCGGCACGGCGATGTCGGTCAGCGCTTCGTCATCGGCGGCGTAGCGACGCTCCTCAATGCCGGTGCGGCGCAAGATCCATCCCGGCTCCAGGCCGAGGCGCTGTTCGATTTCGGCATTGGCGACCCGCCGCTGCGGTGCGTGGTGGCCGTACCCGAGGATTGTTGATCCGCTCATGCGCCGCACCCCATTGCCCCAGGAGCCTCGGCGATGGCCCCATAGATCAAGTCGAGCTCGGCGCCCGTGATGCAGTACGGCGGCATGACGTAAGTGGTATTACCGAGCGGCCGCAACAGCACCCCCCGTTCGATGAAGAATTGCGTTAGGCGCGGGCCGACCCCGGCGAGGTAGCCGGCATCCTCGACGACGAGATCGAGCGCGGCGATGGTGCC
>CAZOOS010000109.1:2286-8999 GCA_964581475.1 uncultured Hyphomicrobium sp. | reverse complement strand
TTCGAGGGCAAAGTTTACGGTCATGTCGTTTGGCCGCCGCGCGGCGGCAACGGTTTCGGCTATGATCCGATGTTCATCGCCGACGGCCAGGAGCAGACGTTCGGCGAAATGGAGCCGGCCAGCAAATATGCCATCTCGCACCGAACCCGCGCCTTCGACCATTTCAAGCGGGCCGTGCTCGATGCAGCCGGCTGAGGCGGTGAGCTTCGCGCGGACAGTCGCCGACGATCCCGGCTTCGGCATTTATGTGCACTGGCCGTTCTGCGCGCAAAAGTGCCCCTACTGCGACTTCAACAGTCACGTCCGCTTCGGCGGCATTGACGAGCCGCGCTTTCGTGCCGCCTTCCTGCGCGAACTACGTCACACGGCGCAGCGCACCGGGCCGCGCATCGTTTCCAGCATTTTCTTCGGCGGCGGCACGCCGTCCCTGATGCAGCCGCAGACGGTGGCGGCGATCCTCGATGAGATCGCGGCGCTGTGGAGCGTCGAGCCAGGGGCGGAGATCACGCTCGAAGCAAATCCGGGCAGTGTCGAGGCGGCCCGCTTTCGCGGCTATCGCGCGGCGGGTGTCAACCGCGTGTCGCTCGGCGTGCAGTCGCTGCGCGACGACATTCTGAAGTCACTCGGGCGCATCCACTCCGTCGCCGATGCGAAGGCGGCGATCGACATTGCGCGCGCAACCTTCGAGCGCTTCTCGTTCGATCTCATCTATGCGCGGCCCGGCCAGACGCTTGCGGCCTGGAAGGAGGAGCTGCGCGACGCGCTGGCGATCGCCGGACAGCACCTGTCGCTCTACCAGCTCACCATCGAGCCTGAGACGCCGTTCGCCGCCTTGCACGCCGCCGGCAAGCTGGTGATCCCGGACGAAGACGCGGCGCTCGCTCTCTACGAGGCGACGCAAGAACTAACGGCCGCCGCCGGTCTGCCCGCCTACGAGATTTCCAACCACGCCGCGCCGGGCGAAGAAAGCCGCCACAACCTGCTCTATTGGCGCTACGGCGAATACGCGGGCTGCGGACCCGGCGCGCATGGGCGAATCGCGACGAACGGCGCGCGGCACGCGACCAGCACGGAGCGCAACCCGGAGCGCTGGGCCGAACGCGTGGAAGCCGCCGGCCACGGCGTCATCGAGGAGACGCCGCTGTCGACGGCCGAGGAGGCCGACGAATTGCTGCTCATGGGGCTGCGCCTTGGCGAAGGTGTCGATCTGGCGCGGCTTGCGCGACTGACGGGCGCGCGGCCGTCGGCGGGCGCCGTCGCGGCGCTGACACAGCAGGGCCTCATTGAAGCGATCTCTGACGCTGGCCCGGCAGCGCAGCGCATCCGCGCGACCGGCAGCGGGCGCTTCATCCTCAATGAGATCGTCTTGCGCCTCGCCATGAGCTTCACCCATAGCCCCGCGAAAAATCCGCTCACCCGCCTCCCGCCAGCCGCCGAGTAAGCCCCTCACATGATGCGACGCATGTACGACTGGATGATGGGCATGGCCGGCAGCCCGCGTGCCCCGTGGGCGCTTGGCGTCGTCTCCTTCGTCGAGAGCTCGTTCTTTCCCATCCCGCCGGACGCAATGCTCATCCCGATGGTGCTGCGGGACCGCTCGAAGGCGTGGTGGTACGCGACGATCGCCACGGTCACCTCGGTGGCCGGTGGCATCCTCGGCTATGCCATCGGCTACTTCTTCTTCGAGGCGATCGGCAAACCGATCCTCAATTTTTACGGCCGGGAGCACGCCCTCGATAGTTTCATCCAGTTCGTGCACGAGTACGGTGTCGAGGCCGTCATCATCAAAGGCATGACGCCGATCCCGTTCAAGGTGGTGACGATCGCCGCCGGCGTCGCCAAAATGGATCTGCTCGCCTTCATCGGCGCCAGCATCATTGCCCGCGCCATGCGCTTCTATCTCGTGGCGGCGCTGCTCTATTTCTTCGGCCAGCCGATCCGCGAGTTCATCGAGCGCCGGCTGACGCTGGTGACGACGGTTTTCGTGGTGGTCTTGGTCGGCGGGTTCGTCGCTGTTAAATACCTGTTCTAGTTCCGCGTTCTAGGGATGCTTCGATGACCTTGGCGGCCCACGATCCGACGGTGCATTCGGCCTATCGTTTCGGCGCGCTGGCGCTGCTGCTGGCTGCCGGCTCGCTGCTCGGCGCGCTCGCCTTCGAGCATCTCGGCGGCTTGGCCCCGTGCGAATTGTGTTTGCAGCAGCGCTACGCCTACTACGCCGGCGTGCCGCTGCTGTTCCTGGCGCTCGTCGGCTTGAGCGCCGGGCAGCCGCGCGCTGCCGCCATCGTCTTCGGCATCGTCGCCCTGGCCTTCCTCGCCAATGCGGCGCTCGGCGTCTACCACGCGGGCGTCGAATGGCAGTTCTGGGCGGGGCCGGCCGCCTGCACGGGCGCGCAAGCGCTGACCAACAACGCCGGCAATATGCTCGAAGCGTTGCAACAGACGAACGTCGTGCGCTGCGACCAGGCGGCGTGGCGGCTCGCCGGGCTGTCACTGGCGGGCTGGAATGTTGTGGTTTCGCTGCTCGTTGTGTTGCTGAGCATCCGCGCGACGACGGAAGCGCTGCACGCGCGCTGAACACTTCGCGGCGCGCGCCGCTGGCGAAAGTTATCCACAGAACAATCGCATACCAGTGCGGGCGGCTTCCGTTCAGCAACTGTCAAGCCAAATACCGTGGGTCCGACACGGCGCCGCCATGCCGTGGTCAAAAAGTAACGGTCTAGTCCTCTCGTTCGCGGAACACGCAGGGAAGAGTTCGCGTTGAAGATACCGAACCAGCGCTTCGTCGCTTCAAGAGCCCAGCAGTTCTCTCGCGTACCGAGAGCGAAGTTTCGAAGCCGCGTCGGTCAGTAGCGTTGCGTCCATAGAGTTTTCGTCAGCCGCGTCTCAGTTCACTAGCGTCCGCGTCATGTAACTTCGGGAACCCCGCATCCCGCCCGGTTGCGTTAGTAGCGTCCTCGTTCAGTCAGTCGCGTCCGCGTCAGTCCCCCATTCAGTCGTGCGTCTGTAAGCGTTGCGTCCGTTGCGTCGTGTGGCGTCCGGTTGCGTTCCGTTGCGTCCAGTAGTGTCCCGTTGCGTCGTTTGCGTCAGCCAACTCCCCCTAAAGCGCGCTCCTCCCCCATCGAGCGCGCGTTGCAAGTCGAGGCGAACCGCTCGGAGGCAAGGTCTCCGCGTACTTCCGGGCGGTTGCACCCCGAAAATAGTGAGTAGCGTTGCGTGTCGATTTCAGTCGGACAGTCAGTCAGTGAGGTGTGCCGTGGCGTCTCAGTCGCAATCGTGGCGTTCGCTTTCGGAAGTTGTCGGTGAAGTACTCGTCGCTATCGGCAGTCCGTCTCCAGCGACGGTCGTTCCCATAGCGTCGGCGTCGACAAGGTAATTACGCCGCGTATTCGTTTCGGGAGGGGTAAAGAGGGACCTTCCAACGAGCTGGCAAGCATGCGGAGCGTAGGAGTCCGCAGGCCTCCACCAAGGCACCACGTGACATGGTCTCGCGTTGTGGTGCCATCACGCTCTGTGTGCTTGCCAACCAAACAAAGCTCCGCGCCGGAGCACTTCAGCGGCGCACCAACGAGCCCGCGCCGGGCCAATTGATCGGCGCACCAACGAGGAGGTGTCAGATGAGTTTCAACCACGTCAATCCGCTGCAGTGGCATCAGGCCGTCGGCATCGCCCGTCAGTCGTGCGCGCGCTTCTTCCGTGACGGCGGCGCGCCGGCCGACGCGCTGCTCGCCTTCGGGCTGAGCGCCGATGACCGCGCCCGGCAGGATTGGAGCCGCGCCGTCGAGGCCATCGCCGAATCGCTGTGCGCCGCGCCGATAAAGCGCGCCGCCTAATACGAGTTTCGTCGTCCTTCCAAACGACAAAGGCCCCGGCAACCGCATTGCCGGGGCCTTCTTTGTTTGCGCCTGACGGCGGGCGCTTACGGCTCGAGCTCGGTATCCCAATAGAGATAGTCGAGCCAGCTCTGGTGCAGGTAGTTGGGCGGGAACAGCCTGCCGTTGCGGTGCAGCTCGAACACCGTCGGGCGATAGGGCGATTGCTTCGGCAGCATGCCCGCCTCCTCCGGCATGGCGCCGCCCTTTTCCAGGTTGCACGGCGCGCAGGCGGCGACGACGTTGTCCCACCGCGTCTGGCCGCCGCGCGAGCGCGGGATCAGATGGTCGAACGTCAGATCGTCCTTGGCGCCGCAGTATTGGCAGCTAAAGCGGTCGCGCAGGAAGACGTTGAATCGCGTGAACGCTGGATACAGCGCCGGCTTCACGTAGGTCTTGAGGGAGACGACGCTCGGCAGCTTCATCTCGAAGGAGGGGCTGCGGACGAAGCGGTCGTATTCGGAGACGATGTTGACGCGCTCGAGAAACACCGCCTTCACCGACTCCTGCCAGCTCCAGAGCGACAACGGGTAGTAGCTCAGGGGCCGGAAGTCGGCGTTTAGGACGAGTGCCGGAAAAGAATCCGGAATGGCCGCATGCGCATCCACGTTACGGGCGTCCTGTCGTTCGCTTTAGCGAATCGCGTTCTCCTCGCAGTTCGGCCGGGATACTAGCGGCGCATATCAACTCTGTGAAGCTCCCCGCGGCGCTCGTGCCACGGGTGTGTCCGAAGCTTCTAAGGCCACGCAAACTAGGCGTTTTTCGGCACGAGCAAGGCGCGATCGGCCACCTTGTAGTAGGCCCATAGAAGGTGGGCTGCGACGCCGCGCCAGGGTCGCCAGCGCTCGGCGATGGCGAAAAGCTCATCGCGGGACGGCCGCGCCTCGAGGCCGAGGGCGGCGCGCGCCGCAATCTGCAGGGCGAGGTCGCCGGCGGCGAAGGCGTCGGCGCGCCCGAGGCAGAACAGCAAATAGATGTCGGCGCTCCACGGACCGATGCCGGGCAGCGCGGTGAGCGTCTCATGCACCTCGGTCTCGGGCGCGCGTGCCAGCCGGTCGAGATCGAGCCCGCCGACCGTCGCCTCGCTCAGCGCGCGCAAGGTTCGCACCTTTCCGGCCGACAGCCCGGCGGCGCGCAGCTCCGCATCGCTCAACTTCAGGAAGGCGCGCGCCGTCATCGGCCGCACGGCGCGCTGCATGCGTCCCCAGATCGCCTGCGCACTGGCGAGCGAAAGCTGCTGGCCGACGACGATGCGCGCCAAGCCTTCGAAGCCCGGCACGTGCTGGCGCAGCGGCGGATCTCCTGCGTGATCGTGCACGCGGCGCATGTGCGGACACTTGCGGCGCAGCGCGCGAATGCCTCTGCGCATCTCCGCGTCGTCGAGAACGATCGACGCTTTATCAACGCTCTTCATGTGCATGGCTCACGCGGAACGCTTCTCTGCCGATCGCATGGAATGTATGATCTTCAGCACGCGTTCGCAAAGCGAGCGGGCTTTGCACGTGTCTTGGAGTGCTGTGCGATGTGGCATCGGTCACGGGCGGCAACTTCACTGGCGGCGACGCTTCACTTGCTCTTCCTGGCCGGCGGTGCCGCCGCGATAGCCGCCGACTGGCGGCGCGACTGGGCGACTTTGCGCAACGAACGCCACGGCTTTCTCATCGCCTACCCCGTCGATGTCTTTCAGCAGCTACGCGCGCCCAACACCGACGAGGGCCGCGTGCTGTATTCGCGCGACGGCAACGCGCAACTGCTCGTGGGCGCCTTTCTCAACGACGACGGCACGACGCTCGAGGACTATCGCCGCTTCGTGATGGAGGAGAACTACGCGGGGGCCCACATCGACTATGCGCCGGTGCGCGGCAACTGGTTCGTCATCTCCGGCAGCATCGGAGACCGCGAATTCTATGAGCGCGTCAGCTTCACCTGCGGCGGCCGCTTGATAAATAGCTGGGCAATGATCTACCCGAAGGCCGAGCGGCGCTTCTATAACCGGGTGGTCGAGGCGGTCGCGCGGACCTACTCGCCCGGCGCCGGCCGCACCGGCCAGTGCGACTGAGGCGACTTCCCGGTTCATGACATCGGTACCCGTTCTACGCTTTGCGCCGAGCCCCAACGGCCCGCTGCATCTCGGCCATGCCCTGTCGGCGTTGACCGGCTTTGATCTGGCGCGCCGTTTGGGCGGGCGCTTCCTGGTGCGCATCGAGGACATCGACATCGTCCGCTGTCGCGAGGAGTACGTCGCCGGCATCTTCGCCGATCTCGCCTGGCTCGGGGTCGCCTGGGAGGAGCCGGTGCTGCGGCAGTCGCAGCACTTCGCCACCTATGTGCAGGCGGCGGAGTGGCTGGAGGCGGAGGGGCTGCTCTATCCGTGCTTTGCCTCGCGCAGCGAGATCGAGGCCGCAGCGACGCCCGGCGCTGTCGATCCCGACGGCGCACCGCTCTATCCGGGACTGCACAAGCGATTGCCGCGGGCCGAGATCGACAGGCGCCTGGAGGGCGGCGAGCGTTTCGCCCTGCGCATCGACATGGAAAGGGCGCTGGCGGTGGCGCGGCAGCGCCTCGGCGGGGCGCCGCTGACGTTCGCCGAACTCGACGACGACGGCCAGCCGCAGCGCCTTCCGGCGCAACCGGAGTTGTGGGGTGACGCGGTGATCCTGCGCAAGGATGTACCGGCCAGCTATCACCTCGCGGTCGTCGTCGACGATGCGCGCCAGGGCGTCACCCACGTCACGCGCGGCCGCGATCTGTTCCAGGCAACCGGCGTGCATCGCCTGCTGCAGGTGCTGCTCGGGCTGCCGGAGCCGACGTATCGTCACCACCGCCTGCTGACGGACACCG
>CAZOOS010000109.1:0-2186 GCA_964581475.1 uncultured Hyphomicrobium sp. | reverse complement strand
TATTGGCAAATCATGCGAATAAGCTCAGCTTGGCACTTCCGCCAGTTGTTGCGTCCGTATCGCGTGCAGCCGATGACCTTGCGCTGGCGGCGGGTGTCCATGCAACCGCGATCAAGAACGCAATGACAGCGCGCATCAACATGCTTCGACGCTTCTTCACCTACGGCGCCCTGGCGGGCAGCCTGTGGACGAGCCTCGCTCTCGGCGAGATCCCTGCCCGCGCCCCGCGAGATACTTCGCGCGCCATTGAGCCGGTGCGCATGACCATTGAAGACCATTGGCGCCGGGCAGCGTGTGTGCTTGCCGCCGCCATCGCCAGCTGCCAGCGCGTGAAGACGCTGCAGGCTGCGGCCGCCCGGCAGATCGATTCCGCCGACTACGCGCTGAACCAGCTCATCCACGATCTGCGCGCCGCGATGCCGCTGCCGGCCGACGTGTCGGCCCTGCGGGCGATTCTCGCCGAAGCCGAGCGCACGGCGCCGGACCGCCGGCGACAGGCGTTGGCAGCTTAGGACTTCAAGGGGTCTTGGGCAGCGAGCCGGTCTGGTCGGCGGCGGAGACGCGCGTTGCCTGGAAGCTCGTCGGCGCCTGGTCGATCACGGCCGGGCCGAACTTCTGCACCTCGAGGACGGCGAGACCGCGCTCGCTCATGCCGTTGGCGCTGAAGCGAATGACGCCGTCGACGCCGCTGAAGCCCTCGGGACGCGTGATGTTCTCAGGCGTGTAGCGGGAGCCGGGCGCCTTGGTGGACAGGCTGATGGCGACCCCGATGGCGTCGTAGGAGACCGACGCCATGCGCGGCGGCGCCGTGCCGAAGGTGCGCGCGAAGCGCTCGGAGAAAGAGCGCCAGGCGATTGGATCGGAGCTTGGGAACCAGCCGCCGACGAATGCCGCATCGCGTCCGATCGACGGGAAGTCCCAGGCGCTGGTGCCGAGCAGCTTCACCTTTGTCGTATCGAGCCCCGAATAGGCGATGACAGGACCGATCTGTGGCAGCGATTCCTGCCCGCCGGGAAGGAACAGCGCATCGACTGGCACGCCGTTCTCGGCGCCGCCCTTGATGGCTTCGACGACACGCTTGGCCGGCGCCAGCATGCCGTTTGCGGTCACCGGGTAGCGCTCAACGACGACGACGGTGCCGCCATTGCGCTGCACGGACTGGCGAAACGCCTCTTCGACGAGGACGCCGTAGGCGTTATCCGGGATCAGGGCAGCAAAGCGCCGTTTGCCCTGCGCAGCCGCATAGGAAACGATGCGGTCGGCTTCCTGATCGGCGAGGAAGCTGGCGAGATAGACGCCCTGCCCGGCAACCTGGGTATTGTTGGAGAAGGCCAGGACCGGCACGTTCGCCTGGCGGGCGACGGGCGCGACGCCTTGCACCGACTGCGATAGCAGCGGGCCGACGATGATCTCGGCCCCTTCCTTGATGGCTTCGTCGGCGGCGGCGCGCGCGCGGGCGGCGGTGCCGCCGTCGTCCTTGGTAATCAGCTCGACGTTGGGATCGTTGAGCTCGAACAGCGCCATCTCGGCGCCCTGCTTCATGCTCTTGGCGATCGCCGCGGTTTCGCCCATGCCGCCCATGGGCAGCAAGAGTGCGATCTTCACCGGAGCGCGCGTCTGCGTCTGCGCCTGACCGGGCGGCGGGGACAGCGCCGCCGTCGGAGGTTCGGCCGGGCCGTTGGTCGAGCAGCCGGCGAGCAGGAGGCCGAGCACCGCCAGTGCGCCGGCGCGTTGGCGCCCGCTAACCCTGGCTTGCTGCAGGCTCTTTCGCTTCAAACCGGGTCCCCCAAAACGTGTGGCCCATCGCGCAGCGCTCGGCGAGATGGTCCCGGCCACCGGAACGGTGTAACGACTCATATCACTGGTTAGACGGTGGAATACACGTCGAAAAGTGCCTCTCTGCCACTATCGTGAACAATCGACAGCGCCGTTGCGAAAGAGAAGGCCGCCATGCGCGGAGAAAGGGCCGATCCGGGACGCATTCTCGCCCGCGCGGCCGAGGAACTGCAGCGGCACCTCGAAGCCGAGCTTGCGCCGGGTCTTTACGTCGTTTCGACGCCGATCGGCAATTTGGGCGACATCACCTTGCGTGCCATCGCCGTGCTGGCGCGCGCCGACGCGGTGCTGTGCGAGGACACGCGCCACAGCCGTACGCTCCTGTCGCACTTCGGCGTCGGCACGCCGGC
>CAZOOS010000108.1:0-9093 GCA_964581475.1 uncultured Hyphomicrobium sp. | reverse complement strand
GGCTTTCACCGGATCGGGCGAGGTGCGGCCCGGCCGGTGGAGGCCGGGCGGGCGGAGGCGGTCGGGGTGGGCGCCGGTTTCATTCGCCAGCGCCAGCCAGCCGCGCTCCGCCGCCAGGCGTTCGACGCTGCGGAGCTGGCCCGGCTGGGGCGGCGTGTCCTCGTCGACCCACCCGCCGGCGTGATCGCCATAGACGCCGGTGGTGGAGAGATAGCCCAGCCACCGGGCCTGCCTCAGATGCGAGGCGCAGAGGCGCAACGCGGGATCTCCGGTGCGCCCGGGCGCAATGGTGCAGAGCACGTGCGAGGCCTCGCCGAAGTCTTCGGCTTGCAACGGGTCGGTGCCGTCGAAGACGTGTGCCTCGATGCCCTGGGCCCGCAGCCGCGTGGCCTTGTCGAGGCCACGGCAGGTGCCGGCCACGGTCCAGCCGGCCGCCGCGGCCAGCTTGGCGATTTCAAGGCCGGTGTAGCCCAGGCCAAAAATGAAAAGACGTCTGGTCATCTTGTCAGGATCGCTCCGGCGCGCTTCTTTTCAAGGATGTTGTTCATCCGCCCGGCCTTCCTAGCACTTCTGGCTTCGTTTCTGGCCGCGCCCGTGCTCGCCCAGAACCTCGGCCCGCTCCAGACTTCGCCCGACAATCTGGTGCTCTACACCGAATGCATGAAGCAGGCGCGCCGCGAGCCGCTGCGCGCCCTGCCGCTGGCCGAGAAGTGGAATGCCGAGGGTGGCGGCCTGGGCGCGCGCCATTGCGTGGCGGTGGCCATGTTCCAGGCCGGCAAGTATGCCCAGGCGGCTGCCCAGTTCGAGGCCATCGCCCGCGACATGGGCCAGGAACGCCCGGGCCTGCGGGCCGAACTGTGGGCCCAGGCGGGCCAGGCCTGGATCGAGGCCGGCCAAGCCGACAAGGCGGCGGAGGCGCAGAGCCGCGCCCTCGACCTCAAGACCAACGATGCCGAACTCTGGATCGATCGCGCGCTCAGCTACGCCGCCATGGCGGCGTGGCCACGGGCGATTTCCGATCTCGACCAGGCGCTTCGCCTGCGCCCGAACAACCTCGAGATCCTCGTGCTGCGGGCGGCGGCCTGGCGCAATGCGCGCAATCCCACCCAGGCCATGGCCGATGTCGTGCAGGCGCTGCGCATCGCGCCCGACCACACCGACGCCCTGCTGGAGCGCGGATTCATCAACCTCGCGCGCGGCGACCGGACCCAGGCCAACGACGATTTCAACACGGTCCTGCGCCTCGTGCCGGCGGGCTCCGAGGCGGCGCGGCGGGCCGAGGCCGGGCTGCGCGGCGAGACGCCGGGGGCTCGTGCGACGCCCGCAGGGCCCGCCGCGCCGGCGGCGCCGAACGCCCCGCCCAAAAGCGGCGGGAAGCGGTAGTATGGCGGCAATGACTGAGGTAAGAGCGACAGCAATGAACCGATATCTCTCGTCGATCGCGCTCGTCTTCCTGTTTGCCGTCCAGGCCACGGCGCAGACTCCGCCCCCGGCCGCCCAGCCGCAGGCCACGCCGATGTATCCCGCGCCGCCGCCGCAGGCCGCGCCGCCCGTGCAGCAGGGCGCGCCGACCACCGGCCTCACGTCGCCCTTGTCGGCTGGACAGACCAAGGTCGAAAAGACCGACATCGCCTCCGACGTCGAGGCGCAACTCTTCGCCGATGCGCGCAAGATCGTCTGGGGCCGCTACGCCAAGATCAAGGGTGCCAAGCCCGGCGAGGTGGTCGTGACCCGCCAGGGCGGCCTGTGGACGATCAAGGGCCGCATCGACAGCGTGGCCCCGGGAACCGAGGGCGACTGGGCCTCGATCGAGGGCGTCGTCGAACGCATCGCGGCCGGCGTCGTGCAGATCCGCGGCGAAGTCGCCTTCCGCGTCGCCAAGGTCGAGAAGGGCACGCCCTGCAAGGTCGCGGGCACGCTCACCTTCCGCCGGTCGGGCAAGTCCCAGGTATGGCGCCTCGCCGAGGGCGACAATCCCTGCGACGGCATGCGCGAGGGCTTCGACCTCGTCCAGGAAAAGCCCGCCGAAAAGAAGCCCGTCCCGTCGCAGCCCAAGCGCGGCTGAGACCCTAGGACCTGAGCTGGGCGATCGCCGCGCGCGCGAGCGCATCGGCGCGCTCGTTCTCGGGATGGCCGCTGTGGCCGCGCACCCAGTGCCATTCGACCTGGTGGCCGTCGCGGGCGGCGTCGAGGCGCTGCCACAGCTCGACATTCTTCACCGGCTTCTTGTCGGCGGTGCGCCAGCCGTTCTTCTTCCAGCCGTGGATCCAGGCGGTAATGCCGTTTTTGACATAGACACTGTCGGTGTGCAGCTCGACACGGCTCGGTCGCTTCAAGGCTTCGAGCGCCGAGATTGCCGCCATCAACTCCATGCGGTTGTTGGTGGTCATCGCCTCGCCGCCGGAGAGTTCCTTGCATTGATCACCGTAGGTGAGGATGGCGCCCCAGCCTCCCGGGCCCGGATTGCCCGAGCAGGCCCCGTCCGTATAGATGACCACCGGCGCACGCTCGCTCATTTGCCGGTCTCGCCCAGCCCGTACTCGGCGATGGAGCGCACGCCCTGGTGAAAGCGGAGCCGACGCACGTACTCAGCCGGGTTCTTGGGGCTGACGAGCGCGTCCTTTGGGGTGTTCAGCCAGTCGTAGGCACGCGTCAGCAGAAAGCGCAGGGCCGCTCCGCGCGCCAGCGTCGGCATCGCCGCGCGCTCCGCCGGCGTGATAGCCCGCACTTCCTCATAGCCGCGCAAGAAGGCCTGCCCCTTGGTTATATTGAACGACATGTCTTTCTCGAAGCACCACGCGTTGAGGCTGACAGCGACGTCGTATGCCAGCGCATCGTTGCAGGCGAAGTAGAAGTCGATGAGGCCGCTCAGCTGGCCGCCGAGGAAGAACACATTATCGGGAAACAAATCGGCGTGGATCACGCCTTCCGGCAGACCTTTCGGCCAGTTGGCCTCGAGAAATCTCAGCTCGCCCTCTACCAGCGGCGCCAGGTCAGGCGAGATATCGCCGGCGTGGGCGGAGAAGCGGTCGTAGAGCGGGCGCCAGCCTGAAAGACCGAGCGCGTTGGCACGGCGCAATCGAAATCCGGCGCCGCCGAGATGCAGCTCCGCCAGCGCGCGGCCCACGGCGGCGCAATGGGCGGCCGTCGGTCGGCGCACCCAAAAACCTTCGAGGAAGGTGACGAGCGCGGCGGGGCGTCCGGCAAGCTGGCGCAAGTTGCGCCCTTCGCTATCGCGCACGGGCGTCGGGCAAGTGACACCGTGCTCGGCGAGGTGCTCCATGAGACCCAGGTAGAAGGGCAGGTCGCCGGCCTCGACGCGCTTTTCGTACAGCGTCAGGATGAAGGGGCCCTTCGTCGTGTGCACGATGTAGTTGGTGTTCTCGACGCCCTCGGCGATGCCCTTGAACGACAGCAATTCGCCGAGGCCATAGCTGGCGATGAAGCTCGCCAGCTCCTCGTCGCTGACTTCGGTATAGACGGCCATATTTTATGGACTTTCGAGCGGGCGTCAGGAGACGGGAGCAGCGGGGCGCAACTCGCGGGGAACGTTGAAGGCGATGCGCTCGAGGGCGGTGGTGACCGTCTCGAGCTTCACATCGAAACGGGCGCGAAACGCATCGATGACCTCTTCCACGAGCGTCTCGGGCGCCGAGGCTCCGGCTGTGACGCCGACGGCTTTGATCCCTTCAATCTCGGCCCAGGGAATCTCACGGGCGCCTTCGATCAGCCGGGCGAACGAGCAGCCGGCGCGCTCGGCCACTTCGACGAGACGCAACGAGTTGGAACTCTGCGGACTGCCGACGACGAGCAGACAACCGATCTTCGGGGCGATGGCCTTTACCGCCGCCTGGCGATTTGTCGTAGCGTAGCAGATGTCTTCCTTGTGCGGGCCGATGATATTCGGGAAGCGGCTGCGCAGCACCGCCACGATCGCCGCCGTGTCGTCGACCGATAGCGTGGTCTGCGTCACGAAGGCGAGCATGTTCGAATCACGTGGCTCGAAAGCATAGGCATCGGCCGCCGTCTCGATCAGCGTCACCGCCCCATCGGGAAGCTGGCCCATGGTGCCAACGACCTCCGGGTGACCGGAGTGGCCGATGAGCAGAATCTCCAGGCCCTCCTCGTGGTGCCGGGCGGCCTCGATATGCACCTTGAAGACAAGCGGGCAGGTAGCATCGAGCACGAACATGTTGCGCTGCTTGGCCGCCGCCGGGACGGCCTTGGCAACCCCGTGTGCTGAAAAGATCACGGGTTGCTCGGTCTCTGGGATGTCGTCCAATTCTTCCACAAAAACGGCACCTTTGGCCTTCAGGGAATCAACGACAAATCGATTGTGAACAATCTCATGGCGCACGTAGACGGGGGCGCCATATTTGGCCAACGCCAGTTCGACGATCTGGATGGCCCGGTCGACGCCGGCGCAGAATCCGCGCGGGGCCGCAAGGTAAACGGTGAGGGGCGGCCGGGAAGGGCGCTCTTGTGGCGGGGCGACGGACATTGCTTTCCCTGTCTACTCCAAGCGCTTTGCGACGCAATGCGCTTGGTCGGGGTTCGTTGGGGGTGCTAGGCTTGGCCACGAACAATACAGGAAGCCTCCGCCGCCGGCCTAGGGGTTTGGGCGCCTGCGGCATTGAAGAGGCCAAAGAGGGGTCGGGCCGGGGCGCGATGAGGCAAGCCGCGACAAGAGCTGTGCGCGCGACCGCATGCGTGTGCGCCTGTGGACTGTTAACCATGGCCACGTCCGGCTGCGGCCTATCGTCGATCACCTCCGGTCTTGGCTCCAGCGTTTTCGGCAGTTCCTCCTCGCAAAGCTCCCCGCCGCCGGCCGTCAACGAGGAGCAACTGCTCTCGGCGGCAAAACAAGATTCCGGCTCATCGAGCGCCTCCGTCGGCGAGGTTGCCCACGGTTGCCCGCGCCTCAGCGTGTCGCCGCACGGCGGCCATTTGACGATCTACGAGGACGGGCGCGCCGGGGATGGCCTCGCCATCATGCATCGTGGCGAGATCACCAAGACGGCGCGCGAGTGCCAGGTCGAGCCCGGCCGCGTGACGGTGCGCTACGGCTTCTCAGGTCGCGTGTTGCTCGGGCCGCGCGGGCACGCCGGCAACGTTCGCCTGCCGATCAACGTAACCGTGACCGATGCCAAGCGTGCCAAGGTGACGAGCGATACGGTGAGCGTCGACACGACCGTCGCCGTCGACAATCCGATCGGCTACTTCTCCACCGTGCGCACGGTGACTTTCGACATCCCCGAGGGTACGCGTCCGGGTGAGTTCGAGGTGTTCGTCGGCTTCGACCAGAAGGCCCAAGGCGCCGGCTGACGCCGCATCTTACCGCCATTTCTTCAATGCCAGGCGCAAAGCAAAACGCCCCGGTGGTGCCGGGGCGCTAAATCGTGTCGGCGCTCTCGGCGCAGCTCAGTTCAGCTTGCCGCCCAGGTCGCGGATGCCTTGCTCAACCAGCTTGGCGGCCGTCTCCGCCGCCGCAGCGCGCGACTTGAGGATCTTTTCCGCCGCTGCGATGGCGCTGTCGACGGCCGAGGAACGCACCTCGGCAACGGCCTGCGCTTCGGCGCGAGCGATCTTGTCCTCGGCCGATTTGGTGCGGCGCTCGACCGTTTCCGCCAGCGCCTGGCGCGTCTGCTTGGTGAGCGCCTCTGCCTCGCGCTTGGCTTGCTCGAGGATTTCCTTCGCCTCGTTCTCGGCCTCGCGGCTCTTGCGCTGATAGTCGGCGAGGAGCGCCTGCGCCTCGTCGCGCAGTCTGCGCGCCTCGTCCAGCTCCTTGCGGATGGCATCGGCGCGCGCGTCGAGGGCTTTCCCCATCATCCCGGGGACTCGGTAGTAGACGAGGGCACCGATGAACACGAAGAACGCGATCATCACCCAAAAGACTGGATCGGCCGGGTCAAATAGCATCGATGTCCTCACTCGGCCGCGGGCTGCAGCACCTTCTTGACCTCGGCGGGGCTGACGTCCTCGCCGAGCAGCTTGCCAACGACCGCGCTAGCCGTTTCTGCCGCAATGTCGTTGACGCTCTGCAGTGCCTTGGCCTTCGTTTGGGCAATGCGCCCCTCGGCCTCGGTAAGCTTCGCGGCAAGCTCGCCTTCCACCTGCGCGCGCTCCTTGTTGGACTCGGCAGTGAGCTTGTCGCGCATATCCTTGGCCATCGATGACGCCTTGCCGTGCGCGTCGCTCAAGGCCTTCTCGTAGGCGGCGAGCGCCGCATCCGTCTCGGTCTTGAAACGTTCAGCGGCGTCGAGGTCGCGCTGCACGCGATCGCGCCGCTCGTCGAGCACCTCGCCGATGCGCGGCAGGGCTACGCGGGCGAGGATCAGGTAAAGAACGACGAAGGTCAGGGCCAACCAGATGAGCTGCGGCGAGAAGTCGGCCGGATTGAGCTGCGGCAGCCCCGACTTTTGCTCGTGCGTCGCTTCGGCGGCTGCCGCCACGACGAACGCGGGGATGGCTGCAAACATGGTCACCTCCTACCGGGCCAACCCGTTGCCGATCAACCGAACAGGATGATCAGCGCGATGAGCAGGCCGAACAGGCCGGTCGCCTCGGCAAGTGCGAAGCCGATCAGAACGTTGGTGAACTGGGCCGGGGCAGCGGACGGATTGCGCAGGGCGCCCGAAACGTAGTTGCCGAAAATATTGCCGATGCCGATACCGGCGCCGATCAGAGCGCTGCAGGCAAGGCCGGCGCCGATCATCTTTGCAGCTTCCACTTCCATCGTCGTATCTCCTTGTTGGAATGCGTATTTGTCTTGTTCAGGCGATCGCTTCGTCACGCTCTGCTTAGTGATGCATGTGAAGCGCGTCGTTGAGATAGATGCAGGTCAGCACCGTGAAGATGAGTGCCTGCAGGATGGCCACCACGACCTCCAGGCCGGTGAAGGCGACGACGAACGCGAAGGGCGCCCAGCCGCCGAGCACGCCGAGGCCGACGACGAAACCGGCAAACACCTTCAGCATCGTATGTCCGGCCATCATGTTGGCGAACAGACGCACTGAATGGCTGATGGGGCGGATGAAATAGGAGATGAGCTCGATCGGCACGATGATCGGCAGTAGCCACCACGGCACGCCGGATGGCACGAACAGGCGCAGGAAGCCGGCTCCATGCTTCACGAAGCCGATGATGGTGACGACGACCCACACCATCAGCGCGAAGGCGAAGGTCACGATGATGTGGCTCGTCACCGTGAACGAGTGCGGGATCATGCCCAGGAGATTGAGTGTCAGGATGAACATGAAGATGGTGAACACCCAGGGGAAGTACTTCATGCCTTCCTCGCCCAGGTTCTCGCGCACCATATTGGCGACGTACTCGTAGCTGAGCTCAGCCATCGATTGCAGGCGCCCCGGCACGAGTTGGCGGCGGCCCATGGCGAGGATTAGGAAGGCGGAGATCAGGCCCACCGCGATCACCATGAACAGGGACGCGTTGGTGAACGACGCGTCGACCCCGAACAGATCGATCGGGACGAGCCGCTTGATCTGGAACTGTTCCATGGGGCTGTGGTGTGCCGCCCCATCCGCGCCTTCAGCAGCCAAGGTCTGATCCCCTACCTGTCGTCTTCGTCATCGTCCGCAACGGACGGCGTCGCAGCTAGCGACGCGGCCATGTCGGCTTGCGCCTTTTGTGCCGCCCGGATCACGTTCATGAGTCCGGCGACAAATCCCATGATGACAAACAAGACCAGCAACCACGGCGTCGTGCCGAATTGCCGGTCCAGAAGCCACCCGATAAAACCGCCCACGCCGACGCCGACCAGAAGCTCGCCGACGAAGCGAAAAGCCCGGGCGAACGCCTCGCCACGAGCGCGCGCATCGACCGATTGGGATGGGGCGCGCCGCGCCTTTACCTGATCGAGCCGCTTGCCAATCGCATTGGAACGTCTGCGAAATGCCTCTGCCTGCTCGGGGCTGATTTCGCCACGTCCCGGGCCTGGGCCCTTCCCTTCGGATGACATGGCTCTACCGGCCCGATTGCGGGTTCGAGGCTACCTTGACGGCGGGTTTTATCAACGCGGCGCACCATAGTGACGGCCCCTGGGGGTGTCAAGAAATCGCCGGAAACGTTGAGGTACGGCGAAACCGCGCAGTAAACGCGGTCCCTCGGTCCTAGTGGGCGTCGTGCTTGCGCAGCAGGAACACGGCTTTCTCGCCAAGAAGGTTCTGCAGGGCAATGGAGTGGCGGATCGGCAGCCGCTGCCCGGAGGTGTTGAACGCCACCGCCTCCTCGACCTTGGCATCGACCAGGGCGACGAGATCGGCAAAGTCCCGGATAGTGCACAGGTGGGCATCCGGGCTGGTGTACCAGGGCTCCGGCAAATTGCGGGTCTGCGGCATGCGGCCGGAGAACAAGAGTTCGGTGCGGATGCGCCAGTGACCGAAGTTCGGGAACGATACGATGGCGCGGTGGCCGATGCGCAAAAGGTTCTCCAGCACCGTCTTGGGAAAGCGCGTCGCTTGGATCGTCAGGCTGAGGATGGCGTAGTCGAAGGCCTTATCGGGGTAGTCGGCGAGGTCGCGGTCGGCGTCACCCTGGATCACCGACAGACCGCGCATCACGCAGGCGTTGACGCGCTCGCGCGACAGCTCGACGCCACGCCCGTCGATCGATTTGGTCTCCGTCAGGAGCTGCAGCAGGGCGCCGTCGCCGCAGCCCACGTCGAGCACGCGCGAGCCCGGCTCGACCATTTCGGCGATGAGCAGGTGGTCGACGCGGTGCGCGCCCGGTCCATGGGAAACGATCTTCTGCATGGCCTTATACCTTGAGTCCGCGCTTGACGCCCGCGGCGCTCAGGAAGCCGCGCACGGTGGCAAAGAACTCCGCCTCCTCGAGCAGGAAGGCGTCGTGCCCATTGTTGCTGTCGATCTCGACGAAGGATACATTGGCGGCGACGGCGTTGAGCGCATGGACGATCTCACGGCTCTCGCGCGTCGGGTACAGCCAGTCACTGGTGAACGAGACGATGCAAAAGCGCGTCTTCGTCCCGCGAAAGGCGTTGGCGAGGACGTCGCCGCGCTCGGCGGCGAGATCGAAATAGTCCATCGCCCGCGTGATGTAGAGATAGCTGTTGGC
>CAZOOS010000107.1:0-9182 GCA_964581475.1 uncultured Hyphomicrobium sp. | reverse complement strand
GATCAGGAATATTCCTCGATCCGCCCGCTGATCGACTGGCTCGACTACAACGGCTTCACGATGGTGACGAAGCCGACGAAGGAATTTACCGACGCCTCGGGCCGGCGCAAGATCAAGGGCAACATGGACATCGAGCTCGCCGTCGATGCCATGCGCTTGGCTGCAAATCTCGACCACATCGTCGTTTTTTCCGGCGATGGCGATTTCCGTAGCCTTGTCGCCGCGCTTCAGCAGATGGGCAAGCGCGTGTCCGTCGTCTCGACACTGCAGACCCAGCCGCCGATGGTTGCCGACGAGTTGCGGCGGCAAGCTGATCAGTTCGTCGATCTCGCCGATCTCGAGCAGCTTATTTGCCGTGACCCGGCGACGCGGCCCGTGCGGGAAGGCCGTTCGTTCAGTGGCAGCGGCGGCAGCCGTGGCGGATATTCGGCGCGCGAAGCGGGCTCCTTCCAGGACAGCGACGACCTCTCCGAAGAGGTCTAAACGGGCTCTCGGCCGATGGCCGCCATGGGGGTAACGTCTACACCGGAGGCTCCAAAGCTGTGCGCCTTGTGTCCACGGCTTGTCGCCTTTCGTGACGAGAACCGGCGCAAGGCTCCCGATTGGTTCAACGGTGCCGTGCCGTCTTTCGGCGATGCCGACGGGCGCCTGCTTATCATCGGTCTGGCGCCGGGGCTGAACGGCGCCAATCGCACCGGGCGCCCCTTCACCGGCGATTTTGCCGGTGATCTCCTCTACTCGACGCTGCTGCAGTTTGGCTTCGCCACGGGAAAATATGCGGCACGTCCCGACGACGGCCTTCAGCTCATCGACTGCATGATCTCCAATTCGGTCCGCTGTGTTCCCCCGCAGAACAAGCCGACGCCGGCGGAGATCGCCACGTGCGGCGGCTATTTGCGTGCACGCATCGCCGCTCTGCCCAACGTCTCGGTGATGCTGGCGCTCGGGCGAATCGCTCATGACAGCGTGCTGACGACCTTGGGCTTGCGCAAATCCGCGTTTCCCTTCGCCCACGGCGCCAAGCACGCGCTGCGCCCCGGGCTGCACCTTTTCGATAGCTTTCACTGCTCCCGCTACAATACGAACACGCGCCGCCTCACGACGCCGATGTTTCATGCAGTATTCGCGGCGGTGCGCGAGATGCTTCCCTCCGCTGCGGGCAAAGCGCAACCGCATTGACCCGCGCGTAGGCGGCCCCGATGCGGCCTTTCACGGCGAAACTCGCGATGCTATTTCAACGTTGCGTCCGCTTCTCATCGCCCCGGCCAGGAGATCCGTCGCTATGGCTCTCGATATCGCTCCCGAAAAGGTCGCGCACGTCATCATCAAGGCGCGCGAATACGACGTGAAAGTCGGCGCCTGGGATGATTCACGCGAGGACGGGGACGCGGAGGAGGATCCGACCGCCATTCTCGAGGACTACACCAACGACCCGACGCGCGCCGAACTGTTCGGTTTCATCGAGCGCATGAACTACGACGAGCAGGCGAATCTCGTTGCGCTGATGTGGGTCGGCCGCGGCACGTACGAAAAGGAAGAATTCGAGGAGGCGGTAGAGACGGCGCGCGCCGAGCGCGTCAACTCGACATCGAGTTATCTGCTCGGCATCCCCCTGCTCGCCGATTATCTCGAAGAGGGCCTCGAGAAGATGGGCTTCTCGGTGGACGACGTGGAAAGCGACGTCCTCTAGCCGCGCGGATCGGCGATGGCGCGGCGCATCTGGTCGAGCCAGTCGAGCACCTCGCGCGCATGGCTCGTCGGGCGCTCGATCGGGTAGAACACGTGACCGATCCGCCCATCGCGAACAAACAGCGTCAGCCGCTTCAGATACGTTACCCCGCCGGCTTCGAAGGTGGGCAGGCCCAGCGCCTGCTTGAAGGCAAATCCCGCATCGCTGAGCAACGGAAATGGCACGGCCAGCCGCGCAATGAGCTCCGCGTGATGCTCGCTCGATTGGCTGCTGAGACCGAAGACCTCGATGCGCTGGGCGCGAAACTTCAGGTAGTAATCGCGGAAGCCTTCGGTCTCCGGCGTCGAGCCGTGTGCGCCGGGGATCTCATCCCATCCCGGCGGATCGGCAACGCGCGGCCTGCCGGTCCAGGGGTACACGTAAACCACCGCTGCGCCCCTGCGCGTGTAGAGGTTGACCGTCTCTCCGCGGCTCGACGGCAGGGCGATATCCGGCAGCTCCATGCCGGTGACGAGATGTCGAGCCGCGCCGTCGTCGTACACCGCAGGCGACGCGCTGTCGGTTGTCATGCCGGCTGCGCCCTCAGCCATGCGAGCACCTCGAGGGCATTACGGTCGGGTGGAAACACGGGGTAGAACACATGCGTGATGACACCATCGTCGATGATCAGCGCCATGCGTTGCAACAGCGTGTCGCCATCCACTAGCATGACGGGAAGTTTCAGCGCGGTCGTCAGGCGAAGCGCCGCATCCGAGAGGATGGGGAACGGCAGATGCAGCCGCTCTGCGGCTTCGCTCTGGTAGGACGTATCCTGGGTCGAAAGACCGAACACGCGGTCGGCCCCGGCGCTCAGAAGCTCGGCATAGTGGTCGCGGAATGCGCAGTTTTGCGGGGTGCAGCCGCGTGCCCCGGGAATCTCGTCCCAGCCTTCGGGGAGCGGCGCCCCCGGTCGCCCGGTTAGCGGGTAGGCATAGACCACGGTCCGCCCGCTCAGGCTGGCGAGCGAGATGTCGGCACCGTCGGTAGCCGGGAGCCTCAATTCGGGGATGGCGAGGCCAGGGAGATGGCGCGCGGCGCCGTCATCGACGGGAGCTGGCCGCCGCAACCAGTCGATGTGCAGAAGAGCCCGCGCGGCGACGTCCGACATCAACCCTTGTCGCGCATGATGCGCGCCTTCTCGCGATTCCAATCCCGCTTCTTGTCCGCCTCGCGCTTGTCGTGCAGCTTCTTGCCCTGCGCCAGGGCGATCTTCAGCTTGGCGATGCCGCGTGGATTGAAATAGAGCTCGAGCGGAACCATGGTCATGCCCTGCCGCTCGACCGCGATGGTGAGCTTGCTAATCTCCTTGGCGTGCAGCAGAAGCCGGCGCTTGCGGCGCGGCTCGTGCTGGAAGAAGCGGCCGGCACCCTGATACTCCGGAATGTAGGAGTTGATCAGCCATAGGGCGCCGTCCTCCCACGTGGCGTAGCTCTCGGAGATGTTCGCCTGCCCTTTGCGCAACGACTTCACCTCCGTCCCCGTCAACATGAGGCCGGCTTCCCAGGTCTCGGTGAGAAAGTATTCGTGACGGGCCTGCCGGTTCTCGGCAACGATGCGGCGGCCGTCCTTCTCTTTGGCCGCCATTGGCCTATCGAACTCCGCACATGAGGGTGGCGCCGCTTATTCGGCGGCGCGCGCTTGGATGAGGCCGGCGCGCACGAGCGCGGCATCGACGGTGCGCTGGGACGCCTGCGAAATGGGCACCAGCGGCAACCGGGCTTCCGCTTCGCACAGCCCCAGCCGCGAAGCGGCGTACTTCACCGGACCCGGATTGGACTCGCAGAACATGGCGTCATGCAACGGCATCAGGCGATCCTGCAGCGCCAGCGCCGTCTTGTAGTCGCCGGCCAGGCAGGCATTCTGGAACTCGGCGCACAGACGCGGGGCGACGTTCGAGACGACCGAGATGCAGCCATGCCCGCCGTGCGCCATGAAGCCCAGAGCGGTGGCATCCTCGCCCGACAGCATGATGAAGTCGGGACCCATCGCCGCCCGCTGCTGGGACGCGCGCGCGAGATTGGCGGTGGCATCCTTGACGCCGACGATATTTTTTAGGGCAAAGCAACGGGTCATGGTGTCGACGGTCATATCGACCACCGAGCGGCCGGGAATGTTGTAGATGATGATGGGAATGTCGACCGCGTCGTTGATCGCCTTGAAGTGCTGGTAAAGCCCTTCCTGCGTCGGCTTGTTGTAGTACGGGGTGACGACGAGGACGGCGGCGGCGCCGACCTTCTTGGCGTGGCGGGTGAAGTCGATCGCTTCGCTGGTCGAGTTCGATCCCGCGCCGGCAATCACCGGCACGCGACCCTTGGCGGTCTCGACCGTCAGTTCGACGATGCGCTTGTGCTCGTCGTGCGACAGGGTCGGGCTCTCGCCCGTGGTGCCGACCGGAACGAGACCGTGCGTACCCTCGCTGATCTGCCATTCGACGATGCGCCGGAACGCTTCCTCGTCGAGGCCGCCGTTTCTGAATGGCGTGATCAGTGCCGTGAACGATCCCTTGAACATGTGCCCATATCCCTGAGCCTAAGGCTCATTCTTATTCGTTTGGCGCGACTAGCGTGAGCGGGAAAACTGCCCTGGCGCCTTGCTATCGCCGCATCCAGCGGCATCCTGCGACGCCTTGTCCCTCGCCGGGCTGCTTGGTATTTTTGTGGCGCGCTGGCGATGGTGGAATCGCCGCGCCTCGCCGGCCGGGACATTAGGACCTTGCACTGCGCCCCGCAACCCAGCCGGACGCCCGCCCGCGGAAGGAAGCACATTGCCCGAGATGCCCCGGAAGCCCTTTTTTAGCGCTCGCGGACCGCGCGATCGGCTGGCACTCGCTGGCGTATTGCTGGCTGCGATCGCCGGATGCATCGCTGGCGGGAGCGTTGCAAGCGCCGAACCGCGCGTTGAGCCGGCCCCGGCCAAGATGGAATCCGCCGCGGCGCCTGGCAGCGGGCAATCCGCGGCCGCGCGCGAGGCCGCTTACGTGGCTCGCCTCGACCAAATCGTGGCGCCCTTGCAGGACTACCCCTTATCCGCCGACGACAACACCAAGCTCAACGCCGCCTTCAAGGCGCTGGCGTCGGGTGACGTCGACAAGGCGCGACAAGCGCAAGCCAGCATCAGCGATCCCCTCGCCCGCACCCTCATCGAGTGGGAACGGCTGCGCCGCGGCGAGGGGCAAGCCGCCGACTACCTCAAGTTCCTGTCGGAGAACCCCGATTGGCCGAGCCGCGAGCAACTGCAGCGACGCATGGAAGAGACCCTATTCGAGGAAGGCGGCGACACGGACGTCATTGCCACCTACTTCACCGGACGCGAGGCGCGCAGCCCCGCCGGTATGGCCGTGCTCGCCTCCGTTCACGTGGCGCACGGCGAGAAGGAACAGGCCAAAGCCCTCGCCGTGAAGATCTGGCGCGAGAAGGATCTTCCGGCGAGCCTCGAGAAGGGCTTCTTGTCCCGCTTCGGCGCCATGCTTGGCGAGCAGGATCACAAATGGCGGCTCGATCGCCTCTTGGGTGAGGACGTAAAATTCAAGGCCGCGCGCGAGGACCGTGCCGCTCAAGCCAAGCGCGTTATCCCGCTGCTTTCGGCCGCGGAGCAGAAGACGGCGCAGGCGCGCCTTTCGGTGTTCATGCGGTCGGGAAAGCCGACGCTTGCCGGCGCACAGAAGGGTTTGGGCACCGACTGGGGCGTCGTGTTCCACAAGGTGCAGCAATACCGCCGGGCCGACAAAGTCGAGGAAGCCGCCAAGCTGTTGAAGACGGCGTCCCTCGATCCGACCGTCGTCGCCAATCTCGACGAGTGGTGGCTGGAGCGGCGTGGCCTCGCCTACCTGGCGCTCAAGGCCAACAAGCCGAAGCTCGCCTACGAGATCGTCCGCGATGCCGGCCCGCTCAGCGCCAACGAGCTCAACGACCAGACGTTCATGGCGGGGTGGATCGCCCTTCGCTACCTGAAGGACATCAAGCAGGCCGAGAAGCATTTCGCCGACCTGGTGCGCACGGCCGACGGGCCCTTGAGCCGCGGACGCGCCCACTATTGGATGGGGCGGACGGCCGATGAGTTGGGCGACACAGCACGCGCCCGAGCGAGCTACCAGACGGCAGCGAGGGAGACCGACACCTTCCATGGTCTCCTTGCCTTGCAGAAACTTTCCCCCGGCCATCAGCCCCTGAGGGTCGAGCCGCCGGCGCTGCCCAGCGCCGAAATTGCCGCCAGGTTCACCAACCACGGCGCGGCGAAGGCCATCGCGCTCGCCCGCAAGGCCGGCCTCGGTCGCACCGTGACGCGCGTCTTCTTGCTCAATCTGGCCAAGATCGAGAAAGACGAGGCGTGGGCGGCGATGGCCGCGCACTATGCCCGCGTCACCGGCGATACACAGACGGCGGTGCGCATCGGCAAGGCGGCCATCGCGAGCGGCCACAACATGATCTACTACAGCTACCCGGTGCACGCGCTGCCCAAGTACACGCCGCTGCGTCCGCCACCGGAGACAGCGATGCTGCTCGGCCTGGCGCGGCAGGAGACGGAGTTCAACAGCGATACCGTGTCGACCGCCGGCGCCGCCGGCATCCTGCAGGTGATGAAGGTGACGGCCAATCACATCTGCCGCGACTACAAGATCAAGTGCACGCATAAGCGGCTGCTGACCGACGATGCCTACAACATCATGATCGCCTCGGCCTACGTTGCAGATCGCATGGCCGAATGGCAGGGCTCGTACGTGCTGACGCTGTCGAGCTATAACGCCGGCCCCGGGCGCACGCGCCAGTGGGTCAAGGAGTTCGGCGACCCGCGCACCGGCGCCATCGATCCCATCGACTGGATCGAGCGCATCCCCATCGAGGAGACGCGACGCTACGTCGCCAAAGTATTATCCAATATTCAGATCTATCGTGCTCGACTGGGCGAGGAGGCAACCGCGCTGCGGCTCGACGAGGATTTGAACCGCGCGCGCACGGCTTCCACGACAGTGCCGGCCGGCAGCGAGCGCAGAACGAGCACGGCAGACTCGCGCCACTAGTCGGCAGACGCACGTTCGGGCCCGCTGCCAGCGGGCCGTGGCCCCGCGTGGGGCGAGAGGTCAGGTGAGACGATGGCGGCCGGCGAAGCCTTCGAGGACATTTACTACACATCGCGCGATGGGCTGCGGCTGCACGCGCGCCGTTATGCGCCGTCCGGCGGCAGCGGCCAGCATACGCGCCCGGTCATCTGCCTTCCCGGCCTGACGCGCAATGGACGCGACTTCCACGACCTCGCCATCGCGCTCAGCAAGCGCTCGCATACCCCGCGCACCGTTTACACCCTCGACTATCGCGGGCGCGGCCTCTCCGACTTCGACCCCGATTGGCGCAATTACACCCTGCCTATCGAGCTTTTGGACGTCATCGATTTCATTACCTTGACCGGCGTGGAGGACGCCGCGCTGATCGGCACATCGCGTGGCGGCCTCATCAGCATGCTGCTGGCTTCGGCCCAGCCGACGGCCGTGGGCGCCGTCGTACTCAATGATATCGGTCCGGTGATCGAGCACGAGGGGCTCGCCCGCATCAGCGGCTACGTCGGCCGCGTGCCGCTGCCGATCTCCTGGCCGGACGCGGCGCGCATGATGCGCGAGCTCAACCGCCGGCACTTCCCGGAGATATCGGAGGCGGTTTGGGAGGACGTAGCGCGCCAGTGGTACAATGAGAAGAACGGCAAACCTGCCCCGGGATACGATTCCAAGCTCGGCAACGCGCTCTCGGTGCTCGACGGCCCGATGCCGATGCTGTGGCCGCAATTCGAAGCGTTGAAGCGCGTGCCGCTGATGGTCGTTCGCGGCGAGAATTCGGACATCCTCACGGCGCAGACGGTGGATGAGATGCGGCGGCGGCACCCGGCCATGGCCACGGTCACCGTGCCCAACCAAGGTCATGCGCCACTCCTCAAGGACCCGACGACCACCGAAGCCATCCGCCACTTCCTCACCGCCGCCGACGCCGGGCGCCAGTTCGCTTCGCTGGCGTCTGCCTGATCAGGGCGCGGGCAGTAGCGACTCGGAGCGTCCGGTCAGCCAGTTCACGAGCAGCCCCAGCCATTCCTTGCAAACGATGTCGAGGCGCCGCAGGCCCTCGATGGGCGAGGCGAACAACATCCATGCATCTGCCGGCCCGGCGGTACGGTAGTCAACGGGCCACGCCTCGACATTGAATCCGGCCTTGCGGAACAGGCCGATGGCGCGAGGCATATGCCAGGCAGAGGTAATGAGCAGCCAACGCTGCCCCGGCTTGGGGTCAGCCAGCGCCTTGGCCAAGGCGGCGTTCTCTGCCGTGTTGCGCGCCTTGCGCTCGAGGATGAGGCGGTCGGCACCGATGCCGAGGTCGCGCAGCACTATGCCGGCCGCATCCGCTTCCACCGTCGGCTCGCGCAGGATCTCGACCGATCCGCCGGTGAAGAGAACCTTGGCATCGGGGTAACGCCGAGCCAGCGCCGCGGCCTCGGTCATTCGTTCGGCGGATTCATTCAGCGCATGCGTGCCACGCCCCTTGGCGACCCGCGCGTCCTCGGCCCCGCCGAGAATGACGATGCCGTCCACCGGACGCCCGGCGAGATCGGCGCGCGGGAACCTGTCCTCCAAGGGCAGGATCAGCCAGGTGCTGAGCGGTCCAAGGCCGCCCACGACCAGGAATACGGAGGCGGCGACCAGCAATGTTTTGCCCATCCGCACGTAGCGCGTGCCGAGCAGACCGGCGCCGGCGACGACAAGGATCAGCAGCAGCATTCCCGGCTGCATCACCCCCCAGAAGATCTTCGAGATGTAGAACAAACGCCTTTCCTCCGCTCGCCCGCGCGTCCAGAGAGCCCGGCGTTACGGTTCCGAAACCCGCGGTACGGCAATGTGGATTTAACTGCTGCGCCCATGTGGGCCAATCGATGACTCGGTTGCTGGTGAACACGCATGCGAGATTTGGCACTCTGGACCAGCGAAACGCTCGACATCATCAGCTTCGCCGTCATCTTGATCGCCGTCGCCATCTCGACCGCGGTGTTCATCGTGCGGGTCTGGCAAAGCGGCTTTCTCGCCAACTACCGTGACTACCGCGCCAACCTCGGCCGTGGCATCCTGGTAGGGCTGGAGTTGCTGATCGCCGCCGATATCCTCAAGTCCGTCGTCGTTGATCCGACGCTGCAGGGCATCGCCGTGCTCGGCGGCATCGTTCTCATCCGCACCTTCCTGTCGATCTCCCTCGACGTCGAGATCAATGGCCATTGGCCATGGGAGACAACGCGCCTGCAACAGCAGGCCGAGGCCGAACAGGCGCGCGAGCCGGCCTGACCCTAGGGAGCGGCGCAAGACCGCTTGTCGGCCCAACCCCGACCGGCCATGATCGTGCCGCCGCGCATGCTGCCGGGGGGCCGCAATGATCCTGTTCGGAATGATCGCCTACGTGCTGGCGCAATTCGCCGTGGGCATCTGGGT
>CAZOOS010000106.1:0-9281 GCA_964581475.1 uncultured Hyphomicrobium sp. | reverse complement strand
TCCTGTTCGGAATGATCGCCTACGTGCTGGCGCAATTCGCCGTGGGCATCTGGGTTTCGCGGCGGGTCAAAAGCGAGAGCGACTACATCCTCGCCGGACGCAGCCTCGGGCCGACCCTCGTCGCCTTCTCGGTCTTTGCCACCTGGTTCGGTGCCGAGGCCATCGTCGCGACGTCCGCCGAGGTCTACGACAAGGGCCTCTCCGGCGCCCTCGTCGATCCCCTGGCCTATGGCTTTGCCGTCATCGCCGCCGGTGCGCTCTACGCCGCCGTGCTGTGGCGCAGGGGCGTAACGACGTTCGCCGACGTGTTCCGCGCGCGGTTCTCGCCGGGTGTCGAGAAGCTGGTGGTCATCGTGCTGCTGCCCGGTTCGGTGTTCTGGGCGGCGGCTCAGATCCGCGCCTTCGGGCAGGTGCTGAGCTCCAGCTCCGACCTGTCGCTGCCCAATGCCATTACCTTGGCGGCGGTCTTGGTTGCGTCCTACTCCGTCATTGGCGGCCTGCTGGCCGACTCGGTGACCGACTTTCTGCAGGGGACGGCCGTCATCATCGGCCTGCTGGTGCTGACCGGCGCCGTCGTGCTGGCGGCGGGGGGTGTCGCGCCGGCGCTCGATGGCCTTCCCGCCGATCATTTGGCGCTGACAACCAGCGCGCACGGTACGCCGTTGGAGCTTACGGAAGCGGTGGCCGTCGCCTTCTTCGGATCGTTTGTGGCCATCGAGCTCATCTCCCGCTTCCTCGGCGCACGCTCGGCGGAGGTGGCGAGGGGAGGCACGATTGCCGGCGGCGCCATGTACATCGTCATCGGCATCCTCCCGGTGTTTCTCGGGCTGGCGGCCTCCGGCCTGGTTCAATCGAGCCCGGAGCTCAAAGCCAAGCTCATGGATTCCGAGCAGCTCGTCGCCATCCTGTCGGAGCATTACCTGCCGCAGTGGCACTACGTGATCTTCGGCGGCGCGCTGATCTCGGCCATCCTTTCCGTCGTGCATTCGGCCCTGCACGCCTCGGGCGCGCAGGTGTCCCACAACATCGTGGTGCGCTTGGTGCCGTCGCTGGGCATACGCGGCAAGCTGATCGCAGCGCGCGTCAGCGTCGTGGCGTTGACCGCCGTCGCCTTCGTCCTCGCCCTGACCTCGGACCGCATCAAGGAGCTGGTCGAGATCGCCTCGGCCTTCGGCAGCGCCGGCGTGTTCGTGTCGGCGGCCTTCGGCATGTTCACGCGCTTTGGCGGCGCGGCGAGCGCCGCGGTGTCGATCTGTCTGGGAACGGCCGTATGGGCGTTGGGGCGCTTCGTGCTCGAATGGCAGGCGCCGTATCTCGTGGCGCTGGCATGCTCGGCCGTGGCCTATATCGCCGTAGCCGCCGTGCAGCGGCGCGCCCTTCCGGCGTAAACCATCCCAAGCAGGATAGTTGGTGCGGTCGAGAGGACTCGAACCTCCACGGGTTGCCCCGTTACCACCTCAAGGTAGTGCGTCTACCAATTCCGCCACGACCGCAAGCCGGGAGAGCGCTCATATAGCCAAGTTGCGCGGCCGGAACAAGCGTGCGCGAAACCCGCCCATACAGGCATGTTGAGGGCCGCGGCGGGATATCGCCCCTGACGCACCGGCTCCCGGCGTCCTAGCCCTCACTGGGCGGGCCACTTAGACTGCCGGCATGACGCAGAGGCAGCCCAGGCTTGACGCCGGCGCCCCGCTTATCGAGTGGGCGCGGAGCAAAACTCTTGTCGACTATCCCGCTGCGGTTTGCGCCATGCAGGAACGCGCCAGCCGCATCGCCGCAGGCACAGCGGCAGAGCTCGTCTGGCTGCTCGAGCACCCGCCGATCTACACCGCCGGAACGAGTGCGCGCGAGGACGAGCTTCTCGTGTCCGACCGGTTCCCCGTCCACCGGACGGGCCGCGGCGGCCGCCTCACGTATCATGGGCCCGGTCAGCGCATCGCCTACGTGATGCTCGACGTGAAGCGCCGCGGCGGGGATGTCCGCGCCTTCATCGCCGCGCTCGAGGGCTGGATCATCGGCGCGCTGGCCGATCTCGGCGTTGCCGGCGAGACCCGTCCCGACCGGGTCGGCGTCTGGGTCCGCCGTCCACAGAAGGGGCCGGGCGCCGAGGACAAGATCGCCGCCATAGGTCTGCGGCTCACCAAGTGGGTCAGCCTGCACGGGGTAAGCGTCAACGTCACCCCCGACCTGTCGCACTACAGCGGCATCGTCCCGTGCGGCATCGCCGGGCATGGCGTGACGAGCCTCGCCGACCTCGGCCTCGGGCAACCGATGGAAATTGTGGATAACGCCCTGCGCCAGCACTTCGAGCGTCACTTCGGCCCGACTCGCGACGTGTGCGAGCCCGTCGCCCCGATACAGAACACGGCCGCCGAATGAGCGGGACAGCAGCAAAAGAGAAAGCCCGGCCCCCTAGGTGGGCCGGGCTTCCAAAAGCGTAGCGTTCGATACCTGCCCCTACTTGGCGCTGGGCTCTGAAGGCTGGTCCGCATCACCAGCCTTAGGCACTGCGGATGCGGGCGGCCCGTCGTAGTAGAGGTAGCCGTCCTCAATCGACACGACTTCGGAGCCTTTCAGCTCGTACTCGTCCTTTTCACTGTCGTTGAGGCGGATGACGCAGCCCTTAACACAGACCCCTTCGAGTAACGCAGACGGCCGTAAAATATGGACGTTTGTCGCATTTCCCTCAACGACACTGACTTTGCAGTCCTTGCCGTCTCGGTTCTTGATCGACGACGCGTACGCGAGGGGGGACCAAATGAGAGCTACGCTCAGAGACACCGTAACGACCATCTTGGAAATCACGGCAGCTCCTGTTGATCTCTCAGAGAGAGATCGACTACCTCTTCTTCTTCTTGGCAGCCGGCTTCTTCGCTGCGGCTTTCTTCGCAGGTTTCTTCGCTTTGGCCTTCATGGTCTTCGTCCTTCCATTGTGAACCCGAACGTTGAGAGCCGAATCGGATTCGACTCGGTCGGGACATTCACCAATCTGGTGAGAATCAACCCCGCCCACAAACGGAATTTTCCGGTGACCACTATCGGAATTTTCGATAGATAGATTTTTGGAGCCCTCGCAGCGATCGTTGAGCACGATGGACGTATCTCTCGCGCGCACCTTCTTGATGGTTGCCGAGACGGGGAGTTTCATCGACGCCGCGCGCAAGATGAACATCACGCAGTCGACGGTTTCGGCGCGCATCAAGGGCCTCGAAGACCTTCTCGGACGGCCGCTCTTCGAACGCTCGAAGTCGGGGGCAGAGCTTACTGCGGCCGGTGAGCAGTTCCAGAAGCATGCCCTCGCCCTGGTGCGCGTGTGGCAGCATGCACAGCTGGAGGTGGGGCTCTCCGACCAGCATCGCGACCATTTGGCGGTCGGCGCACCCATTTCGTTCTGGGACGGCTTCCTGCTGCGCTGGATTTCGTGGCTGCGCGCCAACATCCCCGATATCGCCGTGTCGGCGAGCGGCGGCATGTCGGTCGAGCTCATGCAGCGGCTGATCGAAGGCACGCTGGACCTGGCCGTCATGTACCGCCCAACGCAACCGCCGGGGCTGATGATCGAGCATCTGTTCGATGAGGAGTTCGTGCTGGTGACGAGCGTCCCCGCCAGCCAGCGGCGCTCGGCATCCGACTACGTGTTCATCGATTGGGGCCCGGATTTCCAGCAGGATCACGCCGCCGCCTATCCGGAATACACCAATCCCGGCCTCAATCTCGACCTCGGCCCCGTCGGTCTCGACTACCTGCTGACCAACGAGTGCACGGGATATTTCCCCTCGCGGCTCGTCGGCTCCTACATCGCGCGCGGCCGGCTGCGCCTGCCCAAGCGCGCGCGCAAGTTCGTCTACCCCGTCTATGTCGTTTATCCCGAGGCGCGCAATGAGGAGGCTTACGAGCCGATCCTCAATAGTTTGCGGCAGCTCGCCAAGAAGTACGCTTGAAGGTCTCTCAACCGGACGGCCGCACCTGGAAGCCGTCGAAGGCCCCGACTCCCTCGCCGACGATCTCGACCCGGTCCACCCGGGACGCCCGCGGTCCGGACCGGCAAAGCTCGATCATCGCGTCGACTGTGGCGGGTGCGCCCTGCAGCACGGCCTCCACCGACCCGTCATGGCGGTTGCGCACCCAGCCGCGAAGCCCAAGCCGGAGCGCCTCCCGCTCCACAAAGGCGCGATAGCCGACGCCCTGGACGTGGCCTTCGATGCGCAGGTGGACGGTGCGCGTATTCTCGCTCATGAGCTTATCGCCGGGCGCCAAGCCAGGTCAGTCGGCGGCTTTCAGCACCGTGACCTCGATCTCGATCAGCATCTTATCGTCAACGAGGCCGGTCACCATGACGGTGCAGGCGGGGCGCACATCGCCGAAGTACTTCTGCAGCACCGGCCAGATGGGCTCGAAGTCCTCTTTGCGGGTCAGCAAATAGTGAACGCGCACGACATCGGCGAGGGAGGCGCCGGCCTGGGCGAGCGCCGCGGCGATGTTCTTGAAGCACTGATCGGTCTGCGCAACAACATCGTCGGAGATGGTCATCGTCGCATAGTCGAAGCCGGTGGTGCCGGAGACGAACACCCAGCGGCCGTCGGCGACGGCGCGCGAATAGCCGATCTTCTGCTCGAATTGCGAGCCGGAGGAAATAAGCTTGCGGTCTGACATCAGGCGAACTCGAGGATGACGGCATCGACGGCGAGACTGTCGCCGGGCTTGGCATTGACCTTCTTGACGGAGCCATTGCGCTCGGCGCGCAGGATGTTCTCCATCTTCATGGCTTCGACGATGGCCAGCGCGTCGCCGGCCTGCACTTCCTGCCCCTCGGTGACGTTGATGGCCTTGACGAGGCCCGGCATCGGACACAGCAGGAACTTCGAGGTGTCGGCCGGCACCTTCTCCGGCATCAGCGCGGCGAGGGCCGCCTCGCGCTCGGTGTACACGTAGACGGGCACCTGGATGCCCCGGTAGGCGAGGTTGACGCCGTTCAGGATGGGGCGCACCTGCACGGCAACCCGCTTGTCGCCCACCGTGCCGAACCAGACCGGATCGTTGGGCTTCCAGGCGGACTTGAGCGTCACCGACTTCTTGCTTTGCGGGAACGTGACGCGATAGGCGCCATCCTCCCCTGCCTCGACCTCGACCGGGAGTTGCACGGTCTTGACCTTGATCACGCGCTGGCGCGCGAAGGCGACCGGGGTGCCGGTCATCTGGTGGGTGATCTCGCGGCGCCGCACGTTATGCTGATGGTCGATCACCGCCGCAACGGCGGCAATCAAGTTCAGCTCATCGCCCTCGGGCACGCGCGGGTGGAAGCCGCCCGGGTACTCCTCCGTGATAAAGCCCGTCGACAGCGCGCCCTTCCGCCAGCGCGGGTTCTGCATGATCGCTGAAACGAACGGGATGTTGTGCCCGATGCCGTCGATATAGAAGGCATCGAGGGCATCGGCCTGAGAATCGATGGCTGCCTCGCGCGTCGGCCCGTGGGTGACGAGCTTAGCGATCATCGGGTCGTAAAACATCGAGATCTCGCCGCCCTCTTCGACGCCTGTGTCGTTGCGCACGGTAATGCCGTTGGCGGTGCCCTCGGCCGGCGGGCGGTACTTCACCAGGCGACCAATGGACGGCAGGAAGTTGCGGAAGGGGTCCTCGGCATAGACACGGCTTTCGACGGCCCAGCCTTTGATTTTCACGTCCGACTGCTTGAAGGGCAGCTTTTCGCCGGCGGCAGAGCGGATCATCAGCTCAACGAGGTCGACGCCGGTGATGAGCTCGGTGACCGGATGCTCGACCTGCAGGCGCGTGTTCATCTCCAGGAAGAAGAAGCTGCGGTCCTGGCCGGCAACGAACTCGACAGTGCCGGCGCTGTCGTAGCCGACGGCCTTGGCGAGGGCGACGGCCTGCTCACCCATGGCCCGACGCGTCCTCTCGTCGAGCAGCGGCGAGGGCGCCTCCTCGATGACCTTCTGGTTGCGGCGTTGGATCGAGCACTCGCGCTCATTGAGGTAAATGACGTTTCCGTGCTTATCGCCGATGAGCTGGATCTCGATGTGGCGCGGATCGATAATGAACTTCTCGATGAACATGCGGTCATCGCCGAACGAGGCCTTGGCCTCGGACCGCGCCATCGGGAAGCCTTCCTCAACCTCCTTGCGGTTGAAGGCGATGCGCATGCCCTTGCCGCCGCCGCCGGCTGAGGCCTTCATCATCACCGGGTAGCCGATTTCCTCGGAAATCTTGATGGCTTGCTTGGTGTCGGCGATCTCACCGACGTAGCCCGGCACCGTCGATACCTTGGCCGCGGCCGCCGCCTTCTTGCTTTCGATCTTGTCGCCCATGGCGGCGATGGCCCTGGGGTTGGGGCCGATGAACACGATCCCGGCCTTCCCCAGCGCGATGGGAAACCCCTCGCGTTCGGAAAGGAAGCCGTAGCCGGGGTGCACGGCTTCCGCCCCGGTCTGCCTGCAGGCATCGAGGATCTTGTCGATCACCAGGTAGGATTGGGCCGCTGGGGGCGGCCCGATGTGCACCGCTTCGTCCGCCATGGCTACGTGAACGGCATCGCGATCGGCATCGGAATAGACGGCGACGGTCTTGATGCCCATTTTCCGCGCAGTCTTGATGACGCGGCAGGCGATCTCGCCGCGGTTGGCGATCAGAATTTTTTTGAACATAAACCCTTGTGCCCACTAGGTAGGCGCGCCCGCTCCAGGGCCGCCAGCCGGTTGCGTAGCTGACGTTCTAGACGGCCCTTGGTGTGTCGTAAACCGGCCAGCGTCGGCAAAAAGCGCGCAGTGTCGCAGTCTGCTGGCCGCTGTCGCGGTCGATGGCCGATCGGCTCTGCCCTGCGGCCCTAGGCAGCCTGCGCAAGACGCTCGACGGCGGCTTGCAGATCCGGGTGGATCCTGCGGCTTTGCCTGTTGAGGTGGGCGAAGAGCGCCGCCTCATTGGGCGTCAGACGGCCGTTTTGGCCGATCCGCGCGCACAACCAGGGCGCCTCGGCCTGCGGGATCTCCTCGTTGGTGATGATCTCGATGCGCTGCTGCTCGAGACGCGCGAGGGCGCGCTCCTCGGCGGATTGCTCCTGATAGGTGGCGCGGACGGCATCGATGCTGGAGGAAACCATGGCGGAGAGCAGCGCCAGCGGCGACAGCTCGCCCGTGGCCTCCATCAACCAGGCGTCACGCCGTAGCGCTTCCTCGCGCGTCGGTACACCCTGTCCGGAAGCGGCCATGACGACGTTCGTCACCGCCTTGACGAACAGGTCGGTCCAAGCGGCGTTCGACTGCGGGTCGCGGATGTTGTCGTTGATGTCGAAGAGGACTTCGGCTTCCGGGCGCGTAATGGCAACACTGCCCTCGCCGCCGAAGGCATAGAGGATGCGCCGGATAAGCTCGACCTCGCACTCGCGGATCGCGCCCGGCTGGCCGGGATGGTTCTCACGCAACGGGCCGTCACCGTCGACGACGGCCCGTTTCACCTGCAGCAAGGCAAGGCGCGAGAGACCGACCGGCGACCAGCGCGATTTGTCGAGCGCGCTGACCAGCAGATCGAGCTCCGACTTGCGCACGATGACGCCGTCGGGGGCGATGCGGCCGGCGAAGCGCCGGGCCTCCTCGGCCGTCAAATAGCCTTCCGGCTCCACCTGATTGACGAGGTAGTCGGTGAGGGCGTCGACATAGAAGTCGGTCCACGCCGGGTCCTGCAACGGACAGGTCTCGTTGAGGGTGAAAAGCGCCTCGGCCTCATCCGCCGAGATCATGCTGTCGGTGTGGAGCGCCGCTTTTAGCCTCAACACATCGACATCGTTGATACTGCCCCGCTGCAACATCTCGGTAATCGGAAGCGACTGCAACGCGCTCATCTCAAGCCCCGCTGGCAAAAGCAACATGCCGGCAGATTAGGAAAACGGGCTTACTAATTGGCTAACGGGTGCCCCGCCGCGACGCATTTGGCGCAGGCGCCCGGCGCTGTGTGGCACGGCGGCATCAAGTCGGGGCGCGCCCACAAAAGAGGGCCGCCAAACGGCGGCCCAGGATGCAAATGGAGGCACTTCGGCGGCTGGGTTACTTGCCAACGCGCGGCAACCACCACGCGCGGCGACGACCGTCGCTCTTCTCGTCGGCAATGTGCTCGGCGGCATCGTCCTGCAGATAGCGAAGCTGACGGCGCTCCGACTTGCTCAGGTAACCGTCGGACTTGAACTGGGCTTCCTTGTTGGCGATGCGCTTCTGCTCGGCGCGCAGCTTGAGGCCCTCGGTCCACGTGATCTTGCCCGACCTGCGGCCCTGCTCGATGCGCTGGGCCTGGTAGTCCTGGCGGGTGTCAATGCTGGCGGCCGAAGCCGCGGCGGTCGTGGCGATCAGAGCGGTCGTAGCGATGAGAGCAATCTTGTTCATGGTCCACCTCTTCCTCGGTTCGCCGCTCCCTGGGGAGTGGCGCTGTGATGAGGCGGACAATGCCGTTTGCGCTTTGAACTCGTTCTGAATGACGGTTACAGCCGCCGTTCATGTGGCGCCGAATGGCTCCAGGCCATCCTCCCTATTCCCGCTGCGGTCTAAATCTACTCTGAGATTAGGGCGGAGAGGGGCGCACCTCGATAGCGGGCCGGCCAAGGCTCATGAGGGCGGTATCGGGCGCATACACGTACCAGAGGGGCGTCGAGATGACCTCGAGGCTCTGCGGATCGTTCAATCTCGCCGCCACCTGTTCAGCGAATGGCACGGGCTCGGGTTGCTGCTGATCGGCAGGAAACATCGTGAGCGATAGAAAGAGCTCGTTCTTCTCGTCGGCATAGACATCGATGATGCACACATTGGTCGCCTCGTGACCAAAGAGGTCGAGGGTCGTGCGGAAGCGTCCGTCGGCCAACGTGATCGGCTCGTCCGACCCGCGGATCTCCGGAAAATCCGACTGCCGCAACCCGTGCAGTTCCTCGGGGTCGTCCGCAGCGCGCCCCAGAACCGTGTGCGAGAAGTTGGTCCACATATCCTTGTTGCGGCACGCCTGATCGAGCATCTTCGAAGTGATCGCCGCGGGCGGCTTATATCCTTTCAACTTGATCGACCAGACGCCGACCTTTTCGACGGTGTCGACGTAGAGCAGTTCGTTCGACCTCACTTGCAGAGCCTTGGCGAGAAGGCCGCGCGGGATCAGCTCGCGCCGGTCGATCTCCAGCATTTTGGCGATGGCGCTGACGCCGCGCCGAAAATTCTCGATCGTCGCCGCGGCTACGTCGGTACCGGTGCCCGTCTGCAGGTAGGGGGCATGAAACCCAAGCGTCCCGCGCACGTCGA
>CAZOOS010000105.1:5136-9316 GCA_964581475.1 uncultured Hyphomicrobium sp. | reverse complement strand
CGCTAGTTGCCGGCGGTGCGCGAGTTGAGCACCGTCTGGGCGCGGCGGTTCTGCGACCAGCACGAGATGTCGTTGCAGACGGCGACCGGGCGCTCCTTGCCGTACGAGATGGTGCGGATGCGCGAGCCGTTGATGCCGTTCTGAGCGAGGAAGTTGCGCACCGTTGTGGCACGGCGGGCGCCGAGGGCGATGTTGTACTCGCGCGTGCCACGCTCGTCGGCGTGCCCCTCGATGGTGATGGTGTACTGCGGATACTGCTGCAGCCACTGCGACTGCTTCTGCAGGATGGTGGTGGCTTCCGGCGTCAGGTCGGTGCTGTCGGTCGTGAAGTAGACGATGTCGCCGACGTTGACGCTGAAATCGCGGTGCGTGCCGGGCGTGACCGAGCCGTCGCGGCCGGTGAGCTGCGAACTCGGCGCGTTCTCGTTATTGGCGCAGGCGGCAGCCAGGGCACCCACGAGCAGGACGGCAAATAGGCGCGTTGCGCGGGCGATCCAGGTAGTCGTGGCCATGAACATCCCTTTCGTCACGCTTCACTCAACCTCGGAGCGCGGTGACAGTTCCACATCGAATTGGAGTTACCTGACCGCTCGTACGAAAATATGGCCGTCACCCCCATCAAGCGGGCACATTCCCCCGATTCGGGGCGTGAGGCACCGCAACGCAAACATTAACCGGTGGGAAGAAGCGGCGCGCGGCGACCAATGGACCCGGTGTGTGGCGCATGTGCTGCGATGGGGCGGTGTGCCGCAATCGCGGGCAACCTTCCGCCCAAAAAATCAAGACCGAGGTGAGCGCCCTGCAGCGCTTACCTCGGCCTTGAATTTCGGTCTCCTCAGCCGAAGCCGAGGATAAGACACCTTTCGGCGAATTACCGAGCCGGCTGAGTCGACACCGGAAGATCGGCGCCGAGCTTCAACGGAGCTGGCTCCTCGCGGCGGCAAGCGCCGAGAGCGACAGCAGCGGCGACGGCCGCGATAAGGATGGCCCCCTTCATCTTCATCATCTCCTAAAAGGTTGTCCTAGGCTCCCAAGCGATAGCTTAGCGAGCAACTTCCGTGGTCATATCAGCGCCGAGCTTCAGCGGAGCAGGCTCTTCACGACGGCAAGCGCCCAGAGCAACAGCAGCGACGACGACGGCGAGCACGATTGCACTCTTCATAGCATTTTCTCCTATGTTGTCCTGGCCTTGCCGCCTGCTCTAGCGAGCGGACTGCGTGGCGGCAGGCATATCAGCACCCAGCTTCAACGGCGCCGGTTCTTCACGACGGCACGCGCTCAGCGCAACGGCCGCAACCACTGCTGATAAAACGATCAGCCCCTTAAAACCCTGCATGGTCTCATCTCCTGATGCTTCATCGGCACTAGCCACATATTGGGGTACCGGCGCGGCACGTCTTGATCAAGAACAGAGGCACTTATCCCTCAGTTTTCCAAGCCCGTAGATGCGAAAATGCAACGCCGTTATTGCCCATCCCCAACACTTGTCACGTGCCGTCACGATTCGCCGGTAACGGTTGAATCTACGCCTGAAAATCGCCTCTCCGACCCCAAGGCGCTTGTGCATCATAGAGCACCTTAAGTCGTTAATACCAGGTTAAGCGGCGTATCAATTCAGGAGCGGCGACCACGCCGGATCCGACGCAAAGGATGGAGTACGGATCGTTCGCTCGTTGTAGCCCGTCAAATCGACGGAGTAGATTCGCGCTCCGCCGTTCTCGCCCTGCGATTCCCGGAAGAACATCAGGACGCGGCCGTTGGGGGCCCAGGTCGGCCCCTCGTTGTGGTAGCCCTCGGTGAGCACGCGCTCGCCCGAGCCATCCGGGCGCATGACGCCGATGAGGAAGCGGCCGCCGAGTTGCTTGGTAAAGGCGATGTAGTCGCCGCGCGGCGACCAGACGGGGGTCGAGTAGCGGCCTTCGCCGGCGCTGATGCGATGCGGGTTCGAGCCGTCGGAGTTCATCACGTAGATTTCCTGGTTCCCGTCGCGATCGCTTTCGAACACGATCTGCCGGCCGTCGGGCGAGTAGCTCGGGCTCGTGTCGATCGACGTGCCGGGCGTGAGCTGGCGCTTCTGCTTGGAACGCAGATCCATCTCGTAGATCGACGAGTTGCCGCCCGCCTGCAGGCTCATGATGACGCGCTGGCCATCGGGTGAGAAGCGCGGCGCGAACGTCATTCCCGGGAAGTCACCGACGATCTCGCGCTGCCCCGTCTCGAGGTTCATGAGGAACACGCGCGGCTGATCGCCGGTGTACGACATGAAGGTAATCTCTTGGTTGGTCGGGCTGAAGCGCGGCGTCAGCACCAGCTCTTGCCCCTTCGACAGCAGGCGCACATTGAAGCCGTCCTGGTCCATGATGGCGAGCCGCTTGACGCGGCGATCCTTGGGGCCGGTCTCGTCGATGAAGACGACCCGCGTGTCGAAGTAGCCCGACTCGCCGGTGAGCTGCTTGTAGACCTGGTCGGCGATGATGTGACCGACGCGGCGCCAGTTCTGCGCGCTGGTGGCGAAGCGCTGACCGGCGAGCTGACGCCCCGTGGCGACGTCCCACAAGCGGAATTGCGCGACGATGCGGCCGTCGGCGCCGCGCTCGACGTCGCCGATGACGAGTGCGTCGGCGCGAATGGAACGCCAGTCGGGAAAGCGCGGTGCGGCGTTGACGTCGCGCACCTGATCGAGGAACGAGCCGCGGTCGAGCGGCTCGAAGAGGCCGGAGTTGCCGAGGTCGGCCTGCACGACGTCGGCGATGTCGGCGGCGAGCTTGGGATCAGGCCCGAGGAAAACCGGAATGGCGATCGGGATCGGCGCGATGGTGCCTTGCGTCTGCCGGCCCTGCAGGCCGCCGCCCGCCGTCGTGCCGCCGCGCAAGCCGCTACCGCCACCACCGCCTGCGGGGGGAGGAGGGGCCGGCTCGAACTGGCGCATCTGCGCATCGAGACCGCCGCCGGTGGCGGGCCCCTTGTAGCTGTCGTCGGGGCGCTGCGCGAAGGCCGGGGACGCGAACACGGCGCCCAGCAGCGCCAGCAAGCCGAGCAGCGCGGGGCGCAGTCCCAATCTGCCGCTCATGCTCGTCTTTCGTCCGTTCTCGTCTCGCATCTCGTCGAACCCTTCGCCCGTTTGTGGGCTGCTTATAGTCGAATCGCGGCGCTGCGCATGCCTAACGCTGCACCAGCCCAAGAATGACCGGCCAATCGAACGCCCAGGTCACCTCGCTCCAGGCGGAATACTTGTCGGGCGGAAGCTGGAACGGCGCGCACTGCTTGATGGCGCGCACGGAAGCATCGGCGGCGATGGCGAACAGCGGCGTATTCTGGCGGTCGACGATCACCGGCTCGCCGTTGAGCGAGCCGTCCTGGTTCAGCCGGAAGCGCACGTTGACGATGGGCGTGTCGGGCCCGCCGCCGCCGCCCGGCAGGCGGGCGCATGGCTCGAGCTGCGAGTTGATCATCGACAGCAGCAGATCCTGCTCGCGCGCCGACAGCACGGTGTCGTTGCCCTGCCGCTCGCCGGCGGTCGGACCGGTGTAGTCGGTCGGCTTGGTCGGCGGCGTCGAGGACTGCGGCGCGCCGCGCTTGTCGGGCGTCTTGTCGAGCAGCGCGGCGATCTTGTCGGCGTCGAACTTCTTCTTCTCGTTCGCCTTGCGCTTTGCCTCGGCGAGTTTTTTCTTTTTCTCCTCAGCCTTCTTTTTTTCTTCGACCTTCTTTTTCTCGTCCGCTTTTTTCTTCTCCTCGGCCTTCTTCTCCTGCTCGAGCTTCTCCTCGAGCTTCTTCTTTTCCTCGGGCGTCGGCCCCGGCTCCGGCGTCGGCTCCGGCGGCGCGGCCGCCAGCTTTTCCGCTATCGGATCCTTCTTGGGCTCGGGAGGCGTCTCGGTCTTTTGCGGCTCGGGCGGCGGAGGCGGCGGCGGCTCGGCAGCCGGCGGCGGCGCCGTGATCGGCTTGGGCTTTTCCGCTTCCTTCTTGGAGACTTCCGTCGGCGGCTCTTCCTTCGCCTTCGCCTCCATCTGCTTGGAGGTCGGATCGCCTTGCTTGAGGCGCGTTAATTCGGACGGCGTGATGATCGTCGCCTCGATCGGGATGATCGGCGGCAGATCAGGCGGCGCGGCATGAATGTCGAGCAGCGCATAAAACAATATCAGCGCGTGCCCGACGAACGAGGTGAGAAGCCCGCGCGTCACGC
>CAZOOS010000105.1:0-5036 GCA_964581475.1 uncultured Hyphomicrobium sp. | reverse complement strand
TAAAACAATATCAGCGCGTGCCCGACGAACGAGGTGAGAAGCCCGCGCGTCACGCCTAGTGTCCCGATGCAGAAGTTCGCCAGAGTTCGCTGCTGGGGCCGAGAGCGAACTTCGGCATCATAAGGGACACTAGAAGCATTAATTTGCTAGTGCGATTCAGATCGAGAATTTCGCTCGCTACCCGGCCGAGAATGATGGCGAATTTCTCGATCATCGCACTAACCTCCATCCTCCACTTCCGTGACCAGCGAAACCTTGCGGAAGCCGCCAGCGCTGATGCGGCCCATGACGCGCATCACCGTGCCGTAGGCGACGCCCTTGTCGCCGCGCACGAAGATCTGCTCGTCATAACCGTTCTTGGCGATCGCCTTCAGTTTGGGTGCAATCTCGTCGAGCGTCACGGCGGTCTCGCCGATAAAGACGCTGCCGTCGGCCTTGACGCTGATCGCCAGCGGCTCCTTGTTGGACTCGAGCTGTTTGCCTTTGGCTTGCGGCAACTCGATCGGCACGCCGACCTGCAGCAGCGGCGCGGCGACCATGAAGATGATGAGCAGCACGAGCATGACGTCGACCATCGGCGTGACGTTGATCTCGCTCATCGGCGAATGCCGCGCGCGGCGCCGACGCTTGCCGCCTCCGCCACTCGCTGCCCTGATGCTCGCGCCCATGATGCCCTCCGCGCTATTTCGCTTCGCGTCCTCGCACGGCCGTTAAGTTCTGACGTCGATCTGCCGCGAAACGATGGCGGCGAACTCGTCGGCAAATGCTTCCAGCCGATGGCTGATCTGCGCGCTGTCGGCGGAAAACTTGTTGTAGAAAATGACCGCCGGAATGGCGGCGACAAGGCCGAGGGCCGTCGCAAACAAGGCTTCGGCGATGCCCGGCGCCACCACCGCGAGGTTGGTGTTCTTCGATACCGCGATGGCCTGGAAGCTCGACATGATGCCCCACACCGTGCCGAACAGTCCAACGAACGGCGCCGTGGAGCCGACGGTGGCAAGGAACAGCAGGCGGCGGTCGAGGCGCTCCATTTCGCGGCTGATGGTGACGTCCATGACCTTCTCGACGCGCAACTGGATGCCGCCGAGTGCACGGATGTTGCCTTCGACGGATCGCTTCCACTCGCGCATGGCGGCGACGAACAGCGCCGCCATGGTGATGGGCTTGGTGCGCGACAACGCCGTGTAGAGCTCGTCGAGCGACTGCCCCGACCAGAACATGTGCTCGAAGCGATCGGACTCGGCGCGGGCGCGGCGGAAGGCGAAGTACTTCTCGATGACGATCGCCCACGACCAGATCGAGGCGATGAGCAGGCCAGCCATGACCAGCTGCACGACGATGTGAGCGTTCAGGAACAGCTCGAGGAACGAGAAGCCGCCCACCGGCGAGGGACCGATGGCTTCCTGGGCGATATCGGTGGGATTCATTTTTTTATCCGTGACGTGGGATGAGCCCGGGAACTGGGCGGTCGCAATGGAGGCGCCTTACGGCCGGCGCTGCCGGCCGTGCGCAACCGAAGCCCGAGTGTGACGTGCTTCGCCCACATCCCCAAGAGGGCATGTTGCCTCGCAATATGACCAAACGGCGGCGTGGCGGGCGCCGACTCAGGGCCCACAGGATTTTACCGCACGGGCGCAAGCCCCCGTCCGCCCGATAAGATCACGCCTTGTCAAGGAGCCCCCGCCAGCCGCCCGCCTGCGGGTCGTAGGCGCTGAGCGTGCCCTGGTCCATATCGAAGAGCCAGCCGTGAATGTTGAGACGGCCGGCGGCGACGCCTTCGCGGACGATGGCGTAGGTCATCAGGTTGTCGAGCTGGAACTGCACGTGCGCCTTGACGGTGGCGGTCAGCCGCTCCGCTTCCGGCACCTGCGCGGCGGCGACCAACTGGTGGGCAGGCTTGGTGAATTCGACCCAGCGCCCGAGGTGCGCCTCGCGGTCAGGCGGGATGGGCTCAAGCAGCGCGGCAATGCCGCCGCAGCCGGTGTGGCCGCAGACGACGATGTCGTCGATGCCGAGATGGCCGACCCCGTATTCGATGGCGGCGCCGACCGCGTCGTCATAGGCGTCCGCCGGCGGCACGACGTTGGCAATGTTGCGAACTTCGAACAATTCGCCCGGATCGGAGCTGGTGATCTGCGCCGGCACCACGCGGCTGTCGGCACAGCCGATCCAGAGCAGTCGCGGTTTTTGCTTCTTTTCCGCCAGACTTTGATAGAAGGCACGGTCCTTCTCGAACTGGGCGCGGAAGCGCAGGTGCCCCTCCATCGCGTCCTTGATGTCGAGGTCGATGCCCTCGGCGTCTTTCTCCAGCGCCACGCGTGCCTCTCCGTTTAATGCCCCGCCCTATCATGGTTAGCAGCCGGGCAGTTGTCGATGCCACGCTTGCGACGACGGCGTCGGCGCAATGCATAATTTGTTCGGGAGCTGTCCCGTAGTGTTGGCTGGACCGATGGGCCGCTACAGATCGGGCGTCCTAATTCGGGCTAAATCAGCCACTTAATTGCCGGCTGCCGAGGGGAGCCGGGGGGCCGAGCGAGCCTGGTCGATGGTCGAGTTGCGTAAACTGCTTCTGCTCCCGGCGGCTCTCGTGAGCCTGGCTGCGGCTGTCCCGGTGTCGACCTCGGCCGTGGCCGAGGAGCAGCTCATGGGGCGCACTGTCACCCTGGCTGGGCGCAAAGTGTCGTGCGGCAAAGCCGACATCTACGTCGACCGCGACCTGCCCAGCGAAGGCGGTGCCGGCGATACGGTGTTGATCCTCAACCCCGACATGATGAACCAGCAGCCGCCGGCGGTGCGCCTGTTCGTCTTCAGCCACGAGTGCGGGCACATCAGTGGCGGCGACAGCGAGCTCGATGCCGACTGCTTCGCCGTCAACCGCGGCGTGCGCGAGCGCTGGCTCGATCGTAAGGGCCTGAAAGAGGTCTGCGACAGCTTCGAGGGCGCGCCGGAGACCGATTCCCATCCTTCCGCCAAGCGCCGTTGCGCCAACCTGGATCGTTGTTTTGCCAAGGCCTCGGCCGAGCAGACCCCCATCGCCCCGGCACCGGTGCCGGCGAAGATGCCGCCCAAGCTGCCGGCGACGATCACCGCCGCAGCGCCCGAATTGCCGGTACGCAAGGGCGATGCCCGGGCGCAGCCCAAGGTGCTCTCGGCTTGGCGCTGCACCGAACCGCTCGACGTGACGACGGGCTCGGTCGATCCCATCGGTCAGGTAATCAAGAAGGACGCCGAGCACACCGAGCATTGCCGCTAGTCGGACGGCGCGCGCGGCCAGTATTCCCACCTTCCCCCGGAAGCTAACGGTTGGTTGCCCTCTGCCTGAAAATGGCGCGGGCAAATGTTGTTTTGCGTTTACTTCGCGCGGTGCATTGCGCGTCTAATCGTTATCTTTGTCGGAATGCGGTTTCTTATCAAATGAACCGAAATGAATAGTTGCATAAACAGTTGCGCTATTAACCTACAAACAAACGATTATTATTTGTATTTCTTGTCTTTTTGAGACGCCTAATCGCCCCGCCTATGCCGTTCATTAACCATAAGCCTAAATCCACTTCGTTTGTTTTTTCACCTAACCATTTTTTACAATGGGGTCATGTTATCCATTTCACGTGCCGTTTGGCGTGCCCGGCTTTATTGCCGAAACGTCAAACATGAAAAATCGTGCGTGGGTGAATTTGGGAGTTTTCAGAATGCGTGGGCTTCTTGGAGTTCTGGTTGCCGCGGGCGTGATGGCCGGTACGAGCATGGCTGTGACGACTTCTGCGGAAGCACATCTGTTCAATCGCGGCGGCTGCTGCACCGTTGCGAAGAAGGTCTATTACCGCCAGCCGACCACTACGCTGGTGCGTAAGGTCTCTTACGAGCGCGTGCGCAGCTACCGCACCGTGTGGGTAAAGAAGGCCTATAGCGACCGTTGCGGCTGCCGCAAGTTCTATCGCCGCGTCGCCGTCCAGCAGCCGACCGTGTCGGTCGTTCGCAAGGTGTCGTTCGAGCGAGTCCGCTCTTACCGCACCGTTGCCGCTGTGAAGCACTATCGCAAGCGCTGCTGCTGCCGCTAATCGGCTAACAGCTCTCTGCTGACAAGCGGAGGACGCGGCGATAGCCGTGTCCTCCCTTGCTATTCAGATTTGCCTATTGCAGGTTTGTCCCGCCCGCGGCTTTCGCGGGCTTTTGTATTTGCCTGGCGCAATCACCCGGCATCGGGGCACAATTGGCGACGGCGCGCCCCGACCGCGGCGCAATCCTCAATGGAAACGCGCTTCGGCTACTTGCCGCGCTCCTGATCGCGCTGCCAATAGACCAGCAAAACCGTCACCAGTGCAGTCAGCACCATGGTGGAGAGGATGTCGGTGCGGTTGATGAAGGTCACCCACACGTCCCAGCCCTGCAGCAGATGACCGCGCGGGACCAGCAGGCCGTTGCCGATGAGAATGGCGAGCGCTACGCCCGCCGTGAGTCCGACCGCGGCGAGTACCTGCAGGCTGCGCTTGAGCGGGCGCGGCACGGTCAGCTTCTTGCCGGGTACAACGAGGATCGTCTTTTCAGACATGTCGCCTCCATCGTCTGCGTTGGGTCATAGGTAGCCGATTCGCAGTCTATGGCGCGCAGATGGCGAGAGTTTGGTCAGCGCGCGGCGCCGCCCTCGGCATCGACGCGAATAAAAATGAACGGCGCACCGATGACCTCACCGGCGCGCCGTAATCTCGCTTGCGAAGAAAGCCCGAGCGGCTCAGCTCAGACGGATTCCTTCAGCTCCTTGGCGGCGCGGAAGGCGACCTTCTTCGAAGCCTTGATCTTGATGGCTTCGCCGGTCGCCGGGTTGCGGCCCATACGCGCCGGGCGCTTGCGAACCTGCAGCACGCCGAGACCGCCGATGCGGATCTTGTCACCCTTCTTGAGGTGCTTGGTGATCATGATCACCAGATCCTCGAGCACGGCGGCTGCCTGTTTCTTGGGGATGTCGTGCGCCTCGGAAAGAGCAGCGCCGATCTGGCGAAGCGTAACCGTGTTGATCTTCGCGGGGGTTTTTTCAGCCA
>CAZOOS010000104.1:0-9389 GCA_964581475.1 uncultured Hyphomicrobium sp. | reverse complement strand
TGTCGCTGCCGTTGCTGGCGCCGGGCACGCTGTTTTTCGTGCCGGCGATGCTGGCAGGCATTGTCGCCGCGCGTTTTTTGTCGCGTCGGCGTGCGATGGCCGCCGCCTAAGATGGCCCAATGTGCGGCCAAGCACGGAAATCCCGCGGAGCGTTCGTCCAACCAGACTCCGAGAGCGTGACCTTGCGGCGTGGTCGACCTGCGTCCGGGACGCGGCGCGTCAGCGCTTGATGCGGAACTGGATCGGCAGCGACAAATGGATGGTCAACTGCGGAACGTCGTCGGGCGGCGGCGGAAACGGGCTGGCGCGTTCGAGCACCTCGATCGCCTCCTTGTCGAGCAGGTCTGAGCCGGAACTCCTCTCGATGTTCGAGGAGATCACCTTGCCGGAGCGATCGATGGCGAAGGACACGTTGGCGACGCCCTCGTGACCGTTCTTGCGGGCGTTCGGCGGGTACTTCTTGTGCTTGTTGAGATGGAAGATCAGCGACTTCTGCCAGCTCATCGTCGCTTCCGAGGGTTTCGAGGAAACGCCCGCCTTAGGGGCGGCGGGCTTCTCTGCCGGCGGCGCGTCGACCGGCGGCGGCGCGCTGGTCTCCTGCGAGGCAGCCGACTGCTGCGGGACCGCCTTCTGCTCCGGCCGCGGGTCCTCCTCGACCTCCTCGGTCTCGATTTCTTCGACGGGCGTCTGCTTTTGCAGGACGATCTCGGGCTCGGGGGCCAGCGGGGCTTCCTCGACCTTGGGCATCTCGATCTCGGACTTCTCCTTGATCTCCTCGGTCGGCGCCACGGCGGCGGCCGCCTCCTCGGCGCGCAGGCCGATGGCGAGGTTCAGCTTCTCGGTCGGAGGCGCGACCGCCACCGGGGCGAGCTCGAGTAAGTAGGTGCCGGCGTCCTCATCGCTCGCGTCCTCCTCCGGCCAGTTGATGAGGGCGATGGCGCCGGCGGCGGCGTGCATGGACACCATCAGCGCCGCGGCCAGCAGCCAACGGCGGGCCCGCGCGCCCGCGCCCTCCAGCAATTCCAGGTGCGCGCTCATGGGGCGGAGGGCTCGGCTCCGGCCGACGGGATGGTCGGCTGGGCGGCCGGCGCCGTCGGGGCGCCCGGCACGGGCGGTCCTTCGAGGCCGACGAGGGCCACCTTCAAATAGCCGGCAGCGCGCAGCGTATCCATCAGCCGCATCAGCTCGCCGTAGGGCACGGCCTTGTCGGCGCGCAGGAACAGGCGCTTGTTGCGGTCACCGCTGGTCTGCACGTCGAGCGCCGGGCCGAGTCCGCTCCACAGCACCATGTCGTTGCCGACGGCGAGCGACATGTCGGCCTTCAAGGTGACGTACAGCGGCTTGTCGGGTTTCGCCGCCGGTTGCGCCGCCGACACCGGCAGCTCGACGGGGATGTCGACGGTCGACAGCGGCGCGGCGACCATGAAGATGATTAGCAGCACCAGCATCACGTCGATGAACGGCGTGACGTTGATCTCGTGCGTTTCGGAAATGTCGTCGTCGTCCTGCAGGCGACCGGCCATGGCCTACTCCTACTCCGCCGCGCGTAGCTCGGGCCGCACGCCGCGATCGAAGTCGCGCGACAGAAGCCCCAGGACGCCGACGGCGGCATCGCCGATGAGCGCCTTGTAGCCGCCGATGGCGCGCGCGAAGTGATTGTAAATGATCACCGCGGGGATGGCGGCGACGAGGCCGATCGCCGTAGCCAACAGCGCCTCGGCGATGCCCGGCGCGACGATGGCGAGGTTGGTGGTCTGCGCCTCGGAGATGCCGATGAAGCTGTTCATGATGCCCCACACGGTACCGAACAGTCCGACGAACGGCGCCGTTGAGCCGATGGTGGCCAGGACACCCGTGCCGCGGTTGACGTCGCGGCCGGCGGCGAGCTCGATGCGGTCGAGACGCGCCGAGACGCGCTCCTTGATGGCGTATTTGTCGGCGACGTCCCAGGAGGCGCGGGTCTCGGCGATGGCGGCGCGGATCATCGCCGGCACGGCGCCGCGCTTGCTGTCGATGAGGCTCGCCGCCTCGGCGATCGAGTTGGCTGCAGCGAGTTTGCGCAGCGCCGAGCGCACGCGCCGCTTGGCGGCCCACAACTCGATGCTCTTGGCGAACCACACCGTCCAGGTGACGACGGAGGCGAAGGCGAGGCCGATGATCACCGACTTCACGACGATGTCGGCTTCCATGAACATGTTCCACGGCGACAGGTTGCGTGGAAGGTTGTGCGCCGAAACCATCGGCGCGGGTGAGCTGGTGGCGACCGTTGCCGGCGCCGGCGCTCCGGGCGCCTTCACGTCGTTGGCGGGCGCGACGGCAGCATCCGCCGCCGGCGTTGCGGCCGGTATGGGCGAGGTCGCGGGTGCTGGGGTAGCCGAGGGCGACACTGCAGGTGCGCTCGGTGCCGGCCTGGCAGGTTCGCTGGCGGAGGGTGGGGTCGGCGCTGGCGGCGTGGCTTCCTGCGCGCCGGCGGCTGCCAGCCCCCCGAGCGTCAATACGAAAGCAATGCCGACTAGTTTAGAGCCATTCGAAACTCGTGAGCGACGGTAGGCCATGGCGCCGAATGCTGTCCCAATGCTGGTAAGTTCAAAGCCCATAGGTAATACCTGACTAAACATGTCAAGTTTGAACTCAATTATGAGACAAGACCGAAGAGGGAAAGCGCGCAACGCGCAACAGTGAACGCCTCTCCGTTGCGGAGCTAAGTGTCGCAAAGCAAAAGAAGGCGGCACAACTCTGTCCGAAAAAACTTCTGGCGCCCTCGCGTGCCCTTTCTGCGGCGATAATGGCGCGCTATCTATTCACCATGACACAAAAGCCGATGCCCAAAGACGAGTCCGAGTGGCGCAAGCAGTTGACGCCGGAGCAGTACCGGGTCCTGCGCGAGAAGGGCACGGAAGCGCCCTTTACGGGCGAATTCCTGCACGCCGAGGCCGACGGCACCTTCACGTGCGCGGCGTGCGGCAATGCGCTGTTCGTCTCCGACGCCAAGTTCGATTCCGGAACGGGATGGCCGTCGTTCGACGAGGCGTTGCCCGGTGCCGTCGAGCAGCACACCGACGCCTCGCACGGGATGGTGCGCACCGAGATCACCTGCGCGCGTTGCGGCTCGCACCTGGGACACGTGTTCGACGACGGGCCGACCGCGAGCGGCAAACGCTATTGCATCAACTCGGTGTGTCTCAATCTCGACGAGAATGAGTGAGCGACGTGCGGCTCAGATGCCGGCGTACCACTCGTAGCCGAGATCTTCCCAGAAGCCGCCGCGCCCGCCGCGGATCATCGTAAAGTTCGGCGCCGCCTCGATGCGCTGCACGTACTTGGCGTGCTTGTAGCCGAGCTGGCGTTCCACGCGCAGGCGGATGGGTGCGCCGTGGGGCACTGCCAGCGCGGCGCCGTTCATATCGTAGGCGAGGATCGTCTGCGGGTGGAACGCGTCGATGAGATCGATGCTCTCGTAGTACTTGCCGTTACGGCCAAGCGTGTCGGCGCAGTGGAAGACCAGATAACGCGCCTCCGGCTTCAGCCCGACGCTTTGCAAGAGCGGCGCCATTTGCGCTCCCGTCCATTTGCCGATGGCGCTCCAGCCTTCGACACAGTCGTGGCGGGTGATCTGCGTGCGTGCCGGCAGCTTGCGCAGCTCGGCAAGGCTCAACGAGGCGGGACGCTCGACGAGACCGCCCACCTCGAGGCGCCAATCGGCAAAGCCCGTCTGCGCCGATTGCTGATAGGCAGCGTCGGTGACGTTGGTGGAGCCGTTCGCCTTGAAGTGCTTGGAAAGGTCCGCCTCGCTGTATTCGCGCGCCAGCGAGCGCGACGAAAGCGCCAGCCGCTGCACACGCTCCGTGACGCCCTCGGCCGAATAGAGCATGTCGCGGAACGACGGGCTCTGCGAAAGCTGATCGCAGCCGCCGAGCAGCGCGGCGCCACCGGCTGCCGCGCCGCGGATCAGAAAGCCGCGTCGACTGAGGCGCTCATTTGCCATGCGTGGCCTCCGGCTCGATCGCGTAGCGACCGGTGATCATCGAGCGAATGTTGTTCCAGGCGCCCGAGGCAAAAACCATGAACACGTGTACGATGACGAACAGCGTGATGCCCGTGGCGCACAGGAAGTGAATGGTGCGCGCCGATTGGCGTCCGCCGAAGACGTCGAGCAGAAACGGGAAGGCGGCATTCATCGCCGGCGACATGGTCAGCCCGGTGAGGACGATGAGCGGCAGCAGCCCGAAGATGACGGCGAGGTAGGCGAGCTTCTGCAGCACGTTGTAGCTCTTCGCTTCCTCGCCCCTGGGGAAGCGGAAACGGACGTGCTCCCAGACCGACTGGCCGATGTGGCGCAACTGGCCGCGCGTCGGGGCGAGGTCGCGGCGCACATGGCCGCTCCACGCCGCGTAGACGAGATAGGCGAGCCCATTGAGCACAAACAGCCAGGCAAAGAAGAAATGCCAGCGCCGCCCGGTGGCGAGATCGCGATAGGAAGGAAGAGTGATCCAATGCGGGAACCCGCGGCCCTCCAGATCGCCGTTGGGGCCGCGCGACAGGCCGAGAACGCCGGTGGTGTCGAACTGCGTCGAGCCGACGGTCGTGATGCCGGCGTAGCTGCCATCGTCGCGCTGCACGGCATCCATGCTGAGCACGGCACGATCGGGTTCGGATTTCTCGCCGAAGTACAGCGTCGGATGCGCGTTGAAGATCTGCAACCCGCTGAGGAGGAGGACGAGCAGACAGAAGGCGTTCACCCAATGCGTAATGCGCACGGCCAGCGTGTGCCGGTAGACGATCTCCGTATGAGGGACGGCGGCTGAGCTGGCCATGGTCATGTCTTCCTCGCGATCCTCGCGTCGCAGCGCTGGCGTGCGCTGCGTCTCAGAAGCGCGTTGTGATCTCCGTAAGCCAAGCGGGCGACGCCTCGACGAGCACGGCCTCGATGCGCTTGTCGAGACCTGAAAGGATCATCACGCCGATGACGACGAGCAAGCCTCCCAGCAGGAGCTTGCCGCCCTTGCCGGCATCGAGCAGCCGGCCGCGCCAGCGCATCAACGTATCACGGGAGAGGAGGCCGAGCAGCAGCAAGGGCAGCGCTGCGCCGAGGCCAAAAGCGAGCATGACGAGCGCCACCTCGCCCAGATTCTGCCCCTGTGCCGCCAGCACCGAGGCGGCGCCGAGCGTCGGTCCGACGCAAGGGCTCCACACGGCGCCGAGCAAGAGGCCGAGCGCAAACTGTCCCGAGAGGCCGGCCGTCTCGATGCCGCCGAAGCGGTCCTCGGTCCAGCCGCTGATTGGCGAGGCTACGGCGGCTATCTGCGTCTGCAGTTGCGGTACGAGCAGGATGACGCCGAGGGCCACCAGCACCGAGGCGGCGATGATGCGAAAGAAGCCCGCATCGAGCCCGATTCCGTAACCGATGGTGGCGACGAACATGCCGACGGCGACGAACGACAGCGCCAGACCGGAGGCGAGGGCGAGCGGTCCCAGTCGATGCTCGCTCCCGGCGGTGACCAGGATGATCGGTAGCAGTGGCAACACGCAGGGCGAAAGCGTGGAGAGGATGCCGGCGAGGAGGGCGAACAGCGCGCTGCCGAGAAGCATTGGGAATCCCCGACCGCTAGTTCAACGTCGAGTCGATCAGCGCCGCGATCGAAGCCGGCTTCGTATCGCCGACAGAGCGGCCGGTCTCGGTCTTGCCCTTGAAGGCGATGAGCGTGCTCTGCCGGCGCACGTCGAAGCTCTTCAGCGCATCGGGCTGATTGTCGTAGTCGATCTTGAACACCGTGACGTCGTTGTACTTGGGATTTTGCTTCAACTCCCCGAGCACCTGCTGCTGGGCCTTGCATACGGGACACCAGGGCGCGAAAACATCGACCAGGATCGGTTTGCCGGCGTCTTGCGCGGCGGCGAATGCCTGCGCGTCGAAGGGCTTTTCATCAAAGGCCAAACCGGCTCCGGCGCTGGCCGCGACAGCCACGAGGGCAACGGCGGCAATCTTGATGAATCTCAGGGCCTGCATTTGATCCTCCGGGGGGCGGGACGAAGCTAGCTGTACCGCATCTTACGCAGCGACCTCAGTGGACGTTACAGGAGCAGGCCTGTGGCGAAGCATTCCGTTCAGGCGGAAGCCGAGCCGGATTGGCGCGTTGCAGGAATGCGCAGCACGACGCGGCAGCCGCGCGCCGGAGCCTCGATCGACACCGAAGCGCCCCACGCATCGGCAATGTCGCCGACGATGGCGAGACCGAGACCGGCAGAGCCGCTTTGATCGAGCCGCCCGCCACGCCGCAACGCCTCCTGCGCGCGCTCGGGCGGGATGCCCGGGCCGTCGTCGATCACGGCGAGGATGACGACACCGTCCTGCGCCCTGGCGCGCAGGGTGACCGTGGAGTGCGCATGCCGTGCCGCGTTCTCGGCGAGGTTGCCGAGGGCCTCGGTGAGGTCTTCGGTGTCGATGCGCGCCATGAGGCCCGCCGGCACGTCGACCGTCCAGGTCACGCGCTTGCCGTGCGGGGTGCGCTCGGCCACGCGCACCACGCGTTGCGCCACCGCCGCTACGCTGGCGGAGGCGTTGGGGGCATTGGCACCGCTGCGCGCCCGCGCCAGCTCACGTTCGACGTGCCGGCGCATGCTGCCGGCGATGTCCTCGATCTCTTCGGCGAGCTCATCCTCGCCTTTTGCCTTCAAGCGCTTCGCATCGCCGCTCAAGAGCTGCAACGGAGTCTTGAGACCGTGCGCGAGGTCGGCGGCGCGCGTGCGGGCCTTCTCGACCTGCCGCTCGCGTGCGTCGAGCAGCGTGTCGATCTCATGCGCGAGCGGCAGCACCTCGTCGGGGAAGTCGCTGCCGAGCCGCTGCGCCTCACCCGAGCCGATCGCGGCGAGCTTGCCGCGCATGGCGGCGAGCGGGCGCAGACCGATGGCCACCTGCGCCCACGCCGCCGCGGTCAGCAGCGCCGCCAGCACGGCGAGGAAGGGCACGAGGGCGCCGGCGAAACGACGAACCGCCGCGCTCAGCTCTGCGTCGTCGATGCCGACGGCGGCGCGCGCCGTGCGTCGGCCCAGGCGCTCGGGGAGCTCGATGCGCCGCTGCAGCACATGCAGGGTTTGCCGGTCGGGACCCGGCAGATCGTAGCTGGTGACCTTATTGTTGACCCCGCCCTGCGCCGGCAGGGCAATGTCGAAGTCCCACAGCGAGCGCGAGCGCAGCACGGGTCCGCCCGGCTCGACGATCACCTGCCAATACAAACCCGAGAGGGCGCGTTGGAAGCGCGGGTCGGCCGGCTGGCGCACGATGGCGAGCTTGCCGTCGGGGCCGGTGTCGATGCCAGCAATGACTTGATCGAGATCCGTCGCCAGTTCGACGTCCACCCAACGCTCGACGTGCCGATGGAAAAGAACTGTCAGGCCGATCGCCGACAGAGCGATGGCGGCGACGACGAAGGCGGCGGCGCCGGCAAGCAGCCTGAGGCGCAGCGAGCCGAAACTCATGCGCTACCATCCGAGATCAAATAGCCGAAGCCGCGGCGCGTCTCGATGGCTTCGGAACCGAGTTTCTTGCGCAATCGCATGATCAGCGCCTCGAGCGCGTTGGCGTTGCGCGCATCGTCGTCCCCGTAGAGGTGCTCGATCAGCTCGTGCGGGGGGACGACGCGGCCCTTGTGGTGCATGAGGTAGGCCACCAGCCGGTATTCGAGGGGCGAAGCCTGCACCGGATTGCCGTCGGCGAGGATCCGCATCTGGCGCGTGTCGAGCGACAGCCGGCCTGCTTCGATCAACGCATTCCCCTGGCCTACGGAGCGGCGGATAAGGGCACGCACGCGGGCGAGCAGCTCCTCGTTGCGAAATGGCTTGGCGAGATAATCGTCGGCGCCGGCGTCGATACCCTCGACGCGCTCAGGCCACGTGCCGCGCGCGGTCAACACCAGCACCGGCATGTTGCGACCCGCGGCACGCCAGCGCTTGAGCACGGAGAGGCCGTCCATTTTCGGCAAGCCGAGATCGAGCACGACGAGATCGTACGTTTCGGTGTCGCCGCGAAACCAGGCGTCCTCGCCATCGGCGGAGACCTCGCAGGTATAGCCAGCGGCGTCGAGCGCGGTCTTGATTCCGTCGCTGATGCGCGGCTCGTCCTCGACGATGAGGAGACGCATCAGTCGTCATCCTCGATCTTGAGGACGTCGCCCGAGGCCGCGTCGGCCACGATCTCCTGCACCTTGCCGTCGGGCCGCAATAGCTTCAGCTCGTAGACGTAGCCGGTCTTCCCCAACTCCAGCTCGACCTCCAGCATTTCGCCCGGCACCTGGCGCTTTACCGCATCGAGAACCTCCGACAGCGGCTTGATGCGGCCCTCGCCGAGCAGCCGCTTGGCGGTCTCCGGTCCGACGTCGTCGGCGTACGCGAGGCTCGCCGTCAGCACTGCGAAGAGTGCTGCGGTGATGGCGCATCGGCGATGGCGGCGGCACATCGGCATGTCTTCAATCTGCGGGTCAAATGCTGACAACTCCCTGACGGAGGGGGTCAGAGGGCCGTCAGGGCGGCTCGTACATGGTGCGTCCCGGCCGGCCGTCTCGGCGGTCGGACCAGCAATACCCCACATACCAAATCATCAGGAGATGCAACTCATGCGCACGATCCTCCTCGCTCCCGTCCTCGCCCTGTCGCTGGCCGCGGCGACCGTCCCGGGAGCCGCCGAGCCCAGCGTCCGCCTCAACGTCCCGCAAGCCGAGTGGATGAGCCCGGCACAGGTCACCGAAAAGCTCGCCGCCGCCGGCTATCGCGTGACCGAGATCGAAACTGACGACGGAGCCTATGAGGTCGACATGGTCGACAAGAACGGCACGCGCATCGAGGGCCACGTGCATCCGGCGACCGGCGAGCTGCTCGTGGGCTTCGACGCCGACTAACGCGGCAGCCTCTCCCTCTTCCCCGTCATGCCGGAGCCATGCTTCGCATGGACTCGGGGAGGAGGGAGCATCGCGTCAGCGCCAGAGACCCAGGTCTTCCCATTTGTCTTCCGGGATCTCTTTGCCGATCTGATAAGTGAACGAGAGCGCCTTCATCTGATCAGGCGTCACGTCACAGGTGAACTGCAGTCCGTACCAATGCGACTTGGCGCGCACCGCGCCGCCCTTCGCCGCCACCTGCGTGCCGGTGAACGCCGCGCGACCGCTGATGCTGGTCTTGAGGCGGTCGGCCTTTGGCAGCTTGCCCTCGCGCCGGATCGTATCGATGCCCTTAATGACGCACACTTGGTGCGCGCGCTCTTCCGGGTCGAGCTTCATCAACTGATCGTTGAGGCCCCCCGCATGGGCGGTGAGCGGCCATAGAAGCAGTGGCGCGAAAGTCATCTTGCGAAGCATGTCGTTCCCCCATACGCGAGCCCTTGCCGGGTCTTGCTTTTC
>CAZOOS010000103.1:0-9410 GCA_964581475.1 uncultured Hyphomicrobium sp. | reverse complement strand
TGAACTTCGCCTGGTCGAAGGTCTCGGCCATCAGCGCCTCGCGCACGGCGGCGCGCGCATCGCGAATACCTTTGCGCATCGCCTCCATGTTCGGCTGCGCGTCGGCAAACTTTTGCCGGATCAGATCCGAGCGCTCGCGCGGCAGCGTGCGCGCAAAGCCGAGCATCATCCCACCCTTCTTAAAGCCAGGCCCATGCCCGCCCGGCCCAAAGCACAGCGTTCCCGCCACGGTGCCGATGATCAGCACGTTGAGCGCTAGCGATGCCACCAAGGCCCAGCGCAGCGTGCGTGGCGAGAACCGCGAGGGCTGAGTTGCATCGCTCATAGCAGATCCTCGTCCATCTGGCCGTAAGTGTCGTCACCCAGCGCGAGTTGCGAGCTATCGGATGCGGTGCTGTCGAAGCCGGCAACCTGCGCCACCTCCACCAGCGTCGAATTAAACGTGCCGGCCGAGCCGAGCATGACGCCGAGCACTAGCGAGGCCGCCAGCAACGCCGCCGCCGGCCATTCGCCGCGCGCAAACCTCGCGATCAACGGTGCCCGTCGTCCGGCGAGAGACACAACCTTGGCCGATCCCGGCTTGCCCGCGGCGACGACGGCGAGTTGCGGCGCCCCCGACCGCAACGCCGCAACCATGATGCGCTCCTTCAGCACCTCGACATCGGCGCCACTGGCGCGCGGCGCCTGCTCCAGCAACCGATCGAGCGCGCCGGCCTGCGCCAGCATGCGGGCGGCAACCTTGTCCTCGCTGACGATACCGGCAAACCGCAACCGCTCGCGCGCCGGCCAGCGCGTGCGGTCGGCGCCATAGATATCGAGCAGGCGCTCCAACGCCTCCCGATCCTCTGTCCGCTTGTCCATCTTCGTCATCGCTTTCGTCTCGTCTCTAAATTCTCGTCTGCCGGTTCACTCGTACTGCTCGTCAGCGAGCAACTCGTTCAGCTCATCTCGCAGAGCCGTCTTCAATGTCCTGCGGGCGCGGGCGAGCAGCGATTCCACCGCCTCGTCCGAGATGCCCATCACCTTGCCCACCTCGATCTGGCTCATTCCCTCGTAGTGGAAGAGGGTCAGCGCCATCCGCTGCCGGTCGGGCAGCGCCTTCAATGCCGCGTCGACGCGCTGGCTCGTATCCTGCGCTTCGAGTTGCGAGTGTTGCGTTGCCGGCTCGATCTGCTCCGGCACCTCGTCCGTCACCGTCAACCTCTTGCCCGAACGCATGCGGTCAACGCACAGATTGGAAACCACGCGCCGCAACCATGGACGCAGACCTATGGCGCCAACATCCAGGCCGTCCGCCGATCGCCACAGGCGCAACATCGCCTCCTGCGCCACGTCTTCGGCCTCGGCATCGTCGCGCAGCATGCGGCGGGCGATAATCAGCACGCCCGACAGATGCCGGTCGACCAGGGCGCGGAAGGCCGCAGCGTCGCCACGGGCGGCAGCCGCCACGAGCGTGGCGTCCTCCCCCGCGTCGGGGCCGCTTCCGCGTCCCCCCTGCGGACCCGGCTCGATCCTTTTTGCCGCCACCGCTAGCCTCGACATGGCTAATGAATTTCCGCTCCCAGTTTAGCGCCGGAGGAGGCGGTTCGGCGACCCTTCCGGCGGGCCGCGAGGCCCATTTGGCGCCCTTTGGTGGGAAGAACGGCAGCGATGAGCACTTTCCGTCGCCGCAATAGACCCCGGCCGTTTACCGGATCAGGCGACAATCTCGCCAAACAGCCCGCTGACGGCGGCGAGGTTGTCCCTCAGGCGGCCCTCCAGCTCGGCAAAACTCGGCGCATCGCCGGCCCGGGCCAGCAGATCCTTGAGGCCGTTGGGCGCAGTCGCCGGGTCGAAGCGGCCGTCGATACACAACCGCAGGATCTGCGTCAGGTCGTGCAGCAGACGCGTCGCCGGGATGAGGACGTCGGCATGAGCGGGCGCTAGCAGCCCGGCATTGCGCAGCTTACGGAAGGCCCCGACGGTGTTGGTGTCGAGGACCTGCGGATGCGCCGCGGCGTGAACGAGTTGCAGGTACTGGGCGATGAACTCCACATCGACGAGCCCGCCGCGCACCTGCTTCAGGTCCCAGATGTCGTCGGTCCCTTTCTCCTTGGCGATGCGCGCGCGCATGTCGAGGACGTCGGCGACGATCTTGGCCCTGTCGCGCGGCCACACCAGCGACGTGCGCACCGCCGCGTCGACGCGCGCGCGCAAATCGGGCGGCCCGCAGACGGCACGCGCACGTGTCAGCGCCATGTGCTCCCAGGTCCACGCCTTACTCGTCTGATAGTCGACGAACGACTTCAGTTGCGTCGCCACCGGCCCCTGCTGGCCGGAGGGTCGCAGCCGCATGTCGACCTCGTACAGCGCTCCTTCGGCGGTCGCCGCCGACAGCGCCGTGATCAACCGTTGCGTCAGGCGCGCGTAGAACTGCTGCGGCGCCAGCGGTCGCGCACCGTCCGACTGCGTCGCCGCCTCGTCGAAGTCGTAGATGAGGATGATGTCGATATCGGATGCGGCGGTCATCTCGCGCCCGCCCAGCTTGCCCATGGCGAGGACGGCGGCGCCGCCGCCGGGTACGCGTCCGTGAGCGCGAACAAGCTCGCGCTCGACAGCGCCCTTCAGGGCGTCGAGCAGGCGCTCGGCCAGCAGGGCATAGGCACCGCCTGCCTGGTTCGCCTTGATCGCCCCCGACAGCACCCGCACGCCGATGAGGAACTGCTGCTCGCTGCCGACGACGCGCGCGCGGTCGAGGATGTACTGGATGTCGTGCTCACCCTCGCCGATCTCGGTGGCGATGATGCGGTCGAGCTCGTCGACGGTCGGCAGCATGCCGAGCGTGCGCGGGTCGAGCACCGCATCGAGCAGGCGGCGGCGGCGCGACAGGATGCGCGACAGCCGCGGCGCCGTGCCCATGATGTCGGCGAGCAAACGCAACAGCCCCGGATTGGCGCGCAACAGCGAGAACAACTGCACGCCGGCCGGCAGCTCGGCAATGAACCGGTCGAAGCTCGCCAGCGCACGGTCGGGATCGGCGGTGTCGGCGAGCGCCGTGACCAACAAGGGCTGCACCTCGGTCAGCCGCTCGCGCGCCCGCGGCGAGCGCACGGCCGGATAACGGCCATGGTGCCAGCCGCGAATCATCGCCAGCACCTCCGACGGCTGCGAGAAGCCCATCTCCTTCAAGGCGGCGACCGTCCCCGGATCGTCCTTCTCGCCGGCGAACACCATATTGGCACTGCCCGGGGTCAGCTCCGGCGCATCCTCGAACAGCGCCGCGTAGTGCTTCTGCACCGTCTCGAGCCGCGCCGTCAGCGCCCGCGCGAATGCCTCGGTGTCCGGATAGCCGCAGAAGCGGGCGAAGCTTGCAAGACGTGCCGCATCGTCGGGCACCTCGTGCGTCTGCTCGTCGGCGACCATCTGCAGCCGATGCTCGATGCGGCGCAGATAGAGATAGGCTTCGCTCAGCTCGGTGACGACGTGCGGCTTGATCCATCCGCGCTCGGCGAGCTTGCCCAGGGCGTCGAGCGTCCGCCGCGAGCGCAACTCCACCTGGCGCCCGCCGGCGATGAGCTGCTGCGTCTGCACGAAGAACTCGATCTCGCGGATGCCACCGCGACCGAGCTTGATGTTGTGGCCGGCGACGGCGATGCGCCCGAAGCCGCGATGGGCAAAAATCTGCCGCTTCATCGCATGCACGTCGGCGATCGCCGCATAGTCGAGATACTTGCGCCAGATGAACGGCGCCAGCTCGCCGAGCAGCTCCTCGCCGGCCGCGATGTCGCCGGCGCAGGCGCGCGCCTTGATGAGCGCCGCCCGCTCCCAGTTCTGCCCGAAGCTCTCGTAGTAGACGAGCGCCGCCGTGGTCGACAGGGCGATCTGCGTGGCGCCGGCGTCCGGGCGCAGCCGCAGATCGGTGCGGAATACGTAGCCGTCGCCGGTGCGCTCCGACATCAACTGCATGAGGTCGCGCGTCAGGCGCACGAAGAAGCCCTGCGGCTCGATCCCCGGAGCCGTGCGGATCATCTCGCGCTCGTAGAAGACGATGAGATCGATGTCGCTCGAATAGTTGAGCTCGCCCGAGCCGTACTTGCCCATGGCGAGAATGATGTAGCCGCTGGGCACGACACGTCCGTCGGCCTCGGGCAGCCACTGGCCGCGCGCCGCCGCCTCGCGGAAGAGAAAGTCGACGGCGCCGCCCAGCGCCGCGTCGGCGCACTGGGTCAGTGCGTCGGTCACGGTAAGCACCGGCCACACGCCGGCGAGATCGGCGAGCGCGGTCAGCAACGCCACCTCGCTCTTGAACTGGCGCAGCGCCCGCATGACGTCGGCACGCCCCTCGGCAAGGGCGAGCTTGTCTCCCAGCTCCGCTTTGAGCTCTTGCAGGCGCGCTTCCGGCGCCGCCGTCAGCATGCGCTGCAGGCGCACGAGGTCGCGGTCGATCAAGCCGGAGAGAAACGGCGAGCCAGCGAAGATGCCGGCCAGCAGCGCCACCGCGCGCGGATTTGCCAAGACGGCAGCGAGCGGCGCCAGGCCGGCGCCGGAACCGGCACGCTCGCGCAACGCCGCCACGGCCGCGGCGGCCCGCGCCTCATCGCCGGCAACGGGCGCCTCGCTCATGCGCTCGATCAACGGTCGTAGATCTGCTGCTTGCGTCGCCGACATTGTTGCCGCCTCGCCGCGTCGCGCTTCGGGGGCCTACCTCTTAGCGATCATCGGTGCGCTTCGGAAGCGTCAGCACCACGCGCAGGCCCGGCTGATTGTCCTCCAGGCGGACCGCCCCGCCGTGCAGACGCGCCACGGCCTGCACCAGGCTGAGGCCGAGGCCGGTCCCCGGCTCCGTCCGGCTCTTCTCCAGGCGCACGAAGCGCTGCAACACGCGCCCGCGGTCTTCCGGCGCGATGCCCGGGCCGTTGTCGGCGACGGCGATCTCGATGGCACCGGGCAACTCGGCGAGGTCGATGGATATCACCGCGCCGCTGCCGGCAGTGTTCGGCTTGCCGGAGTACTTGATGGCGTTCTCGATGAGGTTGGCGACCGCCTGCACGACAAGCTGCTGGTTGCCGATGAGCTGCGGGCCTGACTGCACGTTGACGGCGAGCCCCATGCCGCGCTCCTCGGCAACCGGCTCGTACAGCTCGGCGACGTCACGCACGGCGCGGCCGACGTCGAAACGCTCGGCGTTCTCCTCCAGCGCGCCGGCTTCGAGACGGGCGACGAGCAACAGACTGTTGAACGTCTTGATCAGCTCGTCGGCCTTCTCGATCGTGTGCTCCAGGCCCTCGCGGTAGGCGTCGGCCCCCGTCTCGCGTAGCGCCGCCTCGGCCGAGTTGCGCAGGCGCGACAACGGCGTCTTCAGATCGTGGGCGATATTGTCGGAAACTTCGCGCAGCCCGCTCATCAGCGCCTCGATGCGCTCGAGCATGGCGTTGAGGTTGATCGCCAGCACGTCGAACTCATCGCCGGCGCCGGTCACGGCAATGCGGCGCGACATGTCTCCGGCCATGATCGACCGCGCGGCGACGTTGACCGTCTCGATGCGCTTCAAGGCGACGCGGCTGACGGCGAAGCCGGCGATGAGGCCGCCGAGCGTCAACACGCCGAGGGCGAGGAAATAGACGGTGCCCATCTCGCTGGCGAAGCGGCGCTGCTCGTCGACGTCACGGCCGACGATCAACTGCTCGCCGCCGGGGAGGGCAACCGGAATGGCGGCGGCTAACCGCTCGCCGCTGCCCTGCAGGTCCGGCGCATAGCGAAACACGCCGCCGGCGGCACTGCCGAGGATTTCCGGCGGCAGTTGGCTGAGGTTGCCGGCCAGCTTGGCGCCCGAGGCATCGCCGAGATAATAGAGGCCGGGCCCGCCCGGACGGCTGCGCGCCTCGACCGCCCGCACCAGCGCCGCCTTGTCGCCCGACTGCGCTTCCGCCTTCAGCACCTCGGCTTCGGCGTGCAGCGTCGTCAGGACTTCGTTCGTCAATACGCGGTTGGTCTGCCACAACAGCAACCCGACGGCGATTCCGGCGAACGCCAGATACGCGGCAGCCGTAACCGCGGCCATGCGGAAGGCGGTGGTCGAAACCGCGCGGGCGAGGCGATCAGGCAGGGCCATCGCGGATCGTATATCCAGCCCCGCGTACCGTGTGCAGCAAAGGCTTGTCGAAGTTCTTGTCTATCTTGGCGCGCAGCCGCGATACGTGCACGTCGATGACGTTGGTTTGCGGATCGAAGTGGTAGTCCCACACGTGCTCGAGAAGCATGGTGCGCGTCACCACCTGCCCGGCATGCTTCATGAGATACTCGAGCAACCGGTATTCGCGCGGCTGCAACTGGATGGCTTCGCCGTCGCGCGTAACGCGATGCGACAGGCGGTCGAGCACCAGGCCGTCGACGACGTAGCGCGTCTCTTGCTCCTCGGGCACCGCGCGGCGGGCCAGCGCCTCGACGCGGGCGAGCAGCTCCGAATAGGCGTACGGCTTGGTGAGATAGTCGTCGCCACCGGCGCGCAGACCTTTCACGCGGTCGTCGACCTCGCCCAGCGCCGAAAGAATGAGGACGGGCGTGCGCACGCCCCTGTTGCGCAATTCGCGGATCATCGACAGACCGTCGAGGCGCGGCAGCATGCGGTCGACGATAAGCACGTCGTAGACGCCCTGCTCGGCCAGCGACTGACCCGTCTCGCCATCCTCGGCGAGATCGGCGCCATGGCCGCTTTCCTTCAGCGCCTTTTGCAGGAAGTGGGCGGTTTCCCGGTCGTCCTCGACCACCAGCACGTGCATCGCTTCACCGCTTAGTCGTTATCGGAGCCTGACGCCCCGATTCGCATAGTGCCCCGCGCTGGTCCGAACGTCGAGGCGGCCCGCACTCTCGGCAGGAGGGTGCGGGCCGCCATGACTCCAAACCTCGTGATCCCGGCTCAGCTCTTGTTGAGCGGGATTGCCACCAGCACCGTCTGGTCGCCGCTGCGCTTGATGTGGAACATGACGGCGGGCGCGCCCTCGTCCTGCGCCTTCTTAACGGCCTTGGCGACATCCTGCGGCGAGGTAACGGTCTCGTTGCCCGCCTTGAGGACGATGTCGCCCTCCTTGATGCCCTTCAGCGCCGCGTCCGAGTTCGGATCGACGTCGGAGATCACGACGCCGTCCTTGCCGGGGCCTTGCTTGACGCTGAGGCCGAGCTGCTTCAGGTCGACGTTGCCGCCCAGATCCTTCGGCTCCTCGGGCTCGGTGGTGCCTTCGGCCGCTTCCGCCGTGTTCGGGTACGTACCGAGCTTCACCTTGACCGTCTGCTCGGCCTTGTTGCGCCACACCTTCACGTCGACCGTCGACTTGGCCGGCAGGTCGGCAATGGTGCGGGCCAGATCGCGGCTGTCCTCGATCGGCTTGCTATCGATCTGCAGGATGGCGTCCTCGACCTTGAGGCCGGAATCGGCCGCCGGGCCATTGGCCATCACTTCGCTGATGATGGCGCCCTTCGGTTCCTTCAGGCCAAGACTGCCGGCAAGATCCTTGTCGATGTTCTGGATCTTGACGCCCAGCCAGCCGCGGCTGACCGTGCCGCCCTTCTCGAGCTGCTCGACGACGCGCTTGACGGTGTCGGCAGGCACCGCGAAGGCGATGCCGACGTTGCCGCCGGTCGGGCTGTAGATCGCCGTGTTGACGCCGACGACGTCGCCTTCGAGGTTGAAGGTCGGCCCGCCGGAGTTGCCGTGGTTCACGGCAGCGTCGATCTGCATGTAGTCGTACGGGCCGCCGATGTTACGGGCGAGCGCCGAGACGATGCCGGCGGTGACCGTGCCGCCGAGGCCGAACGGATTGCCGACCGCCAGCACCCACTCGCCGACGCGCGGGTTCTTCTGTGCGAACTTGAGCACCGTCAGCGGCTTCTTCGGCTCGATCTTCAGCAGCGCCAGATCGGTACGCGAGTCGGTGCCGACGATCTTGGCGTCGATCTCTTCCTGATCGTCGAAGCTCACCTTCACCTTGGTGGCGCCGTCGACGACGTGATTGTTGGTGACGATGTAGCCGTCAGCCGAAACGACGAAGCCGGAGCCGGCCGCTTGGCGCGGACGCTGCTGCATCGGGTTGCCGCCACCGCCGCCGGGACCACCCGGCATGTTCTTGAAGAACTCGTTGAGCGGATGGTTGTCGGGCAGGCCGGGAATGCCCTCGAACGGGCGTCCGCCAGGACCGGCACCGGGGCCGGCGCCGGGACCAGCTCCAGGACCGCGATCGGCAACCTTCACCTCGTTGGTGGTCGAGATCGACACGACGGCGGGCTTTACGCGATCGACGATGTCGGCGAACGACAGCGTCTCGGCGGGGGTGCCCGGCTTGAACTGGGCAACGGCCGGCGCCGAGTAGTCGGCCAGGCCGATGCCCACCAAGCCGGCCCCGACCACGGCCGCGGCAACGAGGCGCCGCACTTCGCGGGCGGTTGATTTCTTTGGCCCGCTCTTTGCTACGACCTCGGGCGAGCTGGGTTGGGTGGGCATGCGCACGAACCTCCAATTGCGAAGCAGGGAAATCTCTTCGCTACGAGCCCTAGCGAGGCCGGGATTACGGCAGCCTTTCGATTGCCTTAACAGTTGGTAATAAAGGGGGCGTTCACCATGCCCGGACCGAGGCAGGAGCGTATGAAGCGCGTAGCACGACCCCTTGTTAACACCCTGAAAGCACTATCGGCCCCGCCTATTTTGGGGCTTTTGGTCTGCCTCGGGACAGCCCCCGCCGCGGCGTCCGTTTTCGGGACCGATCAGCGCATACCGCTGCCCCAGAGCATGCGCCAAGCCGGCGCCAAGCTGGGGGTCTTCTATGATTCCCGCTCGCATTCGGTGTGCACGGCGTTTTGCCTCGCTCCCGACACGGTGGCGACGGCTTCCCACTGCCTCTACCGCACCAAGGGCGAAAAGCCCCTGCGCCTGTCGGAACTGTCGTTCAAGTTGCATGGCACCACCGAGGGCGTGCCCATCGCCGGCGCCGCCGAAGGCGCCCCGGAGCCGAACGTCATCTCCGGATCGACGCGCCTCAACGTCCACCCGCCCATCGACGCCACACGCGATTGGGCCATCGTTCGCCTGGCAAGGCCCGTCTGCAACGCCGGCGTCTTCAAGGTCAGCCCCAAACCGGTAGCGGAAGTCATCAAGCTTTCGGCGCAAGGGCACGTCTACAATCTCGCCTACCATCGCGACCTGCCGAAGTGGCAGCCGATGCTCAACACCAGCTGCGGCGTGCGGCGCGATTTCGACGACGCCGACTGGTCGACCATCCGCCGCGACTTCGCCAATCCCGACCAGCTCCTGCTGCACACCTGCGACACGGGCGCCGCCTCGTCCGGCTCGCCGCTGCTCGTCGATGGACCGGAGGGACCGGAGGTGGTCGGCATCAACGTCGGCACCTACGTGCAGTCGAAGGTGATCATGCTCAACGGCG
>CAZOOS010000102.1:6289-9533 GCA_964581475.1 uncultured Hyphomicrobium sp. | reverse complement strand
GTGCACAAGCCGTAGGTTGAAGGACTTTCGCAAGGAGATCGGTTACGATGCTGTGCACGCAAGAGAGGCTCTCGGTCATGCCACGCCCGTCTCTCGTCTCCCTGTCGATTGCAAGTTTCGCATTGGCTTGCGCGCTGCCGGTCATCGCGCACGCTGACGACACGTTCTCCGTCATCCCTAGCCAGGTGGTGACATTGGGCGACGGCGAGGGCGATGCGTTCGCGGTCGAGCGGATCTCCCGCAATGACAACACGGTCACCGTGCTGCTGCGCCCGAAGGGCGAAAGCTGCACATTCCGCTTCGCCGTCGGCGTCGGCCGCAGCGTGCAACTGCGCTCCGATACGGGGTCCGGCCAGTCGATGCTGTGCAAGGCGACGCTGCAGCCGCTGACGCAGGACGATGCGGCCGAGTTCGGCGCCGAGTGCACCGAGACACCGCTTGCGTCCAGCGCGCCGAAGTGCCCGCCCGATGGCGACACCGCCGCTATCGATTACCCGCAGCAGTAGGGCCCGGCGAGGCCGCGCGGGCATTTGCGCGTCTAGACGGCGACGGTCACCTTTTCGTGCCTTACCTGCCTATCCTGGAAGGCGCGTGAGCCGCGCCGCTGCTGCTTCTCGATATACATGGCGTGGTCGGCCGCAACTATAAGTTGTTCGATTGACGTGACCGGCGATCTCAGCGGATCGTAGTGCGCAAAGCCCACACTGAAGGCGACGGCCACCGCCGACGGCTTGCCGTTGTGGACTGCGGCAGCGTGGTCGAGGCGCTTGCGAATACGGTCCGTGGCACCCTCCTTGGCCTCGATCGCCAGAACGATGAACTCGTCGCCTCCCAGGCGCGCGACGAGGTCGGAAGCCCGGAAGGTTGATCGCAAGATCTCTGCCGTGGTGACCAGCGCCCGATCTCCGAACTCGTGGCCCAGTTCGTCATTGATGCGCTTCATGCCGTCGAGGTCGACAAAGGCGAGCGCAAGGCTGTTGCCCGTGCGGCGAGCGAGCTTCATCTGCTCCTCGGCCACCGTAACAAAGCCGCGGCGGTTGTAGAGGCCGGTCAACGTATCCATCAACGCCATGCTCTGCAATTCGGACACCAGCCGGTGGCGCTCGAGCGCGTAGCGGATTACGCGCATGAGCAACGCGCGGTCGGTCTCGGCCTTGACCAAATAGTCCTGCGCGCCCTCGCGCAGCACCCGCAACGCGAGTTTTTCGTCGTGGCAGGAGCTGAGTGCCACGATCGGCACGTCGCGGGCGGCGCAGTGCACTTGGTAGATAGCCTCGATGCCGTCCGAGTCGGGAAGCGAGAGGTCGAGCAGCACCAGATCGAACGGCTTTTGCGCGAGGTGGGCCTTCGCCCGTGCGAGCGTCGCCGCCGTCGTTACCGCGAACCTTGGATCGCTGCTGAGCAGCAGGCGCATCAGCTGAGCATCGCCGGCACAATGGTCGACGAGCAGAATCCTGACGACGGGTGTGGCCTTTGTGACAGCACTAATTTTACAACGTGAACGCAACCTCACTTCCATACTTTCTGTTTACGACGCACGCCACGGCCGGTCGGCCGTGAAGCCGTTTTGGTGACTATTGAGCTGCAGGAATACTACCCCGTTTCTTGTGAGTGAAATATCGCACAGCGACTCTTGGTGAGGCGTCACTAAAATGCGTGGTGTTGGAGACAACTGTTATACAAGTCGTACGCAAGATTAAGTTCGGTGCGCGCGTGAATCGCGCCCGCGCAGCGCATTCGTGCCGGCCGTTCCCCTCCTCATGCCTTGCTCTGGGGCGGTATTTTTTTTGCTGACCGCGTGCATGACGCGACGGCTTATCATCGTCACGGCGATCCTGCTCGCCGCGATGTCGTGCGGATCCTCGAGACGGTTTCCCTCCAGCACCCTGAGGTCGGCAAGCTTGCCGTCTCTGTCAGTTACCTGGCTTGGCTTTGCGGAATGGCGCCCCACCGACGATGACGACGGCCGCCGTCACGGCGCCGGCCGCCAGCCCGACGACCGCCGCGCCCGCCGCCGACACCGCCCAGGCGAGGACATCGCCGGCCAGCGGCACCGCCGCGCGCACCGCTTCGGCAACGTCGTGGATGATGTGCTCGGGTGCCGTCACGCCGAACGCGGCGAGACCGTGCACGAGGATGCCGCCGCCCACCCACAGCATGGCGACCGTGCCGATGAGGCTCAGCGTCTCGAGCAACGGCGGCATGCCGTAGACGAGGGCGCGCCCGAGCGGGCCGGATATGGCGCCGCCCCGCTCGACGAGGCGCACGCCGAGGTCGTCCGCCTTCACGATCAGCGCCACCACGCCGTACACGGCGACGGTGATGACGATGGCGACGATGGCCAGCACGATCGCCTGCGTGGCGAGGTCGGGCGCCGTTATGGCGGCCAGCGCGATGGCCATGATCTCGGCCGAGAGAATGAAATCGGTGCGGATGGCGCCCGCCACCTTGGCGTCCTCGACCGCCTTGTCGCCCTGCGCCAACTCGGCGACCACCTTGACGCTCTGCGCCGTCTCGTTCGGCGCCGTCAGCAGGTGGTGCACCTTCTCGTAGCCCTCGTAGGCGAGGTAGAGGCCGCCCAGCATCAGCAGCGGCGTGATCGCCTGCGGCAGGAAGGTGCTGAGCAGCAGCGCGGCGGGCAGCAGGAACAGCAGCTTGTTCTTCAGCGAGCCGTAGGCGATGCGGCCGACGATGGGCAATTCGCGTTGCGCCGCGAGGCCGGTGACGTAGCGCGGCGTCACCGCCGCATCGTCGATGACGACGCCGGCCGCCTTGGCGCTCGCCTTCACCGCCTGCGAAGCCGCGTCATCGAGCGTCGCCGCCGTGAGCTTGGTCAGCGCCACGACGTCGTCCAACAGCGCCAGCAGGCCGCCGCTCATGATTCAGTATCCCCCATCTCTGCTCCCGACCTAAGACTGCGAGCCGCGCGATTGCAAGGGCCGCCCGCGAGGCCGCATCGGCGTGTCGCCGACGCGCGTGACTGGGGGTGCATCGGCAGCTAAGGTCCTGTTCCCCCCGGACGTTGCAAGGCCACCATGAAAGAGTACGTCAAAGCCGTTCGCCACGACACGTTGCGCGCCATCGACAACGCGGAGCGGCTGCTCGCCTCTCTGGGCGACGCCGAGGGCGAGGGCACGCAGAAGCTGCGCAAGGCGACGAAGCGCTTCGCCCGGCACCTCAAGGAAGAGCTGACGGCGTGGGACGACAAGTATAAGAAGGCCCGCGCCAAGGCCTGACGGTTTGG
>CAZOOS010000102.1:3550-6189 GCA_964581475.1 uncultured Hyphomicrobium sp. | reverse complement strand
TGACGGCGTGGGACGACAAGTATAAGAAGGCCCGCGCCAAGGCCTGACGGTTTGGTGTCGGGGCGGAAAAACCGCGCCAGCGGACCCCTTCCGGTGCTGCGACAGCGTGCGGCACTGAATTAAGATATCACTTTAACGATGACCGGAACCGGCAGCGGTCGGGGCGAGTTAGTTGCGCATAGACAATCTGTTCCGCACACGCCCTGAGAGAGGACGCCATGCGCCTCGTGATGCTTTCCCTCGCCGCCATGACCGCCTCGACGGCATGCCTCGCCCTGCTGTTTCTCTACGCCCTGTTCGTGCCGACGCTGCCGCCGGTGACCTCCGTGACCGGGGTGCACGTCGCCAGGTTCAACGCCCCCGTGGTGCAGCCGCTGATGACGGCCGCCGCCGACGTTCGCTAGCCGTCAGCGACACTTACCTGGCGGCGCTGGTCGGTGGCCGGCGCCGTTGGCTTTTGCCGTACGGGTTGTCTTGACGCAGGCCCCGCTCCGGTAATCCCCCGCTGTCGTGGCGGCGCCAGTCTGACGCGCCACCCCTTCGCTTCCCTCCATACGACTCAGGTGGTATAGCCCTGCCGACATCGTTCCCGCGCTGGGCCCCGGAACCTTGTCGCCCAGCCCTCAGGAGACCGCATCAGCATGGCCGCACGCAATGGCCCGCTCACTATCGATTCCGCCGTCGCGCTGACGTTCGACGATGTCCTGCTCGTGCCCGCCGCCTCCGAGATCATGCCCAGCCAGGCGGACGTCTCAACGCAGATCACCCGCTCCATCCGCCTCAACATCCCGGTCATCTCCTCGGCCATGGACACGGTGACCGAGGCACGGCTCGCCATCGCCATGGCGCAGGAGGGCGGCGTCGGCGTCATCCACCGCAACCTCGCCCCTGAGGAGCAGGCGCGGCAGGTAGCGATGGTGAAGAAGTACGAATCCGGCATCGTCCTCAATCCCGTCACCATCAACCCGGAGGCCTCGCTGCGCGCGGCGCTGGCGCTGATGGCCGAGCACTCGATTTCCGGCGTGCCCGTCGTCGAAGCGTCGAAAAAGGGCGGCAAGGGACGCCTCGTCGGCATCCTGACCAACCGCGATACGCGCTTTGCCACCAACCTCGATCAGCCGGTTTCCGAGCTGATGACCAAGGATCGGCTGGTCACCGTCGATCGCTCGGTGTCGCAGGAGGAAGCCAAGCGGCTTCTGCACTCCAACCGCATCGAGAAGCTGATGGTGGTCGACGATGACTACCAGTGCATCGGCCTCATCACGGTCAAGGACATCGAGAAGGCGTTGAAGCACCCGCACGCCGCCAAGGACGCCGAGGGGCGGCTGCGCGTCGCCGCCGCGACCACCGTCGGCGAGGACGGCTTCCACCGCACCGAGCTGCTGATGGCCGCCGGCTGCGACTTGATCGTCGTCGATACGGCGCACGGGCACTCGAGCCGCGTGCTCGAGGCGGTGCGCCGCATCAAGAAGCTGTCGAACAGCGTGCAGGTCATCGCCGGTAATGTCGCCACTGCCGAAGCTACGAAAGCGCTGATCGATGCCGGCGCGGACGGCGTCAAGGTCGGCATCGGCCCCGGCTCCATCTGCACGACGCGCGTCGTCGCCGGCGTCGGCGTGCCGCAGCTCACCGCCGTCATGGACTGCGCCGAGGAAGCCTCCAAGCACGGCGTGCCCATCATCGCCGACGGCGGCATCAAGTATTCGGGCGACGCCGTGAAGGCGCTCGCCGCCGGCGCCTCCTGCGTGATGATCGGCTCCCTGCTCGCCGGCACCGACGAGGCGCCGGGCGAAACCTACTTCTATCAGGGCCGCACCTATAAGGCGTACCGCGGCATGGGTTCCATCGGCGCCATGGCGCGCGGCTCGGCCGACCGCTACTTCCAGCAGGAGGTGAAGGACACGCTGAAGCTCGTGCCGGAAGGCATCGAGGGTCAGGTGGCCTACAAGGGCCCGGCAGAGAATGTGCTGCATCAGCTCGTCGGCGGCTTGCGCGCCGGCATGGGCTATCTCGGCGCCCGCACGCTGGCCGATCTGCGGGCCACGGCCAAGTTCATCCGCGTGTCGCCGGCGGCGATCCACGAAAGCCACCCGCACGGCGTGCTCATCACGCGCGAAAGCCCAAACTACCCCGGCAGCAACGTCTAATCCTCGGTTCAAGTGCGACCGTACACTCTACGTCATCCCGGCGAAGGCCGGGATCCACGCAAGTGTCCACGATTTCACGGTGAGAGGTGATACGAGACCTCCGGCCAAAGGTGTGTTGAAGCTGGCGTGGATCCCGCTCTACAGCGGGATGACGGTGTGGACGGGCGACCGTTTCGGATGACTTTGAGGCAATTGATATGACCGTGACCGATCTGCTGCTGCCGGTGTTCGTCGAGGTCGGGCTGACCTTCTTGCTCATGTTCTGGATGGGCCTGTTGCGCCGGGAGGCGCTGAACTCCGGCGCGGTGCAACCGCGCGACATCGCGCTGCGCCAGCCGAACTGGCCCCCGCGCGCCCTGCAGGTGGCCAACTGCTTCCACAACCAGCTCGAGCTGCCGATGCTCTTCTATGTGCTGGTCGCCTTCATCCTCATCACGTCGACCAACAGCCTGATCTTCGTGATCCTCGCCTGGGTGTTCGTGATCTCGCGCC
>CAZOOS010000102.1:0-3450 GCA_964581475.1 uncultured Hyphomicrobium sp. | reverse complement strand
TCGACCAACAGCCTGATCTTCGTGATCCTCGCCTGGGTGTTCGTGATCTCGCGCCTCGTGCACGCCTACATTCACACCGGCGCGAACGACGTACGTCAGCGCTCGATAGCTATAGGCGTCGGCGCTATCGCGCTTGTCGCCATGTGGGTGATCTTCGCCATCCGCATTCTCGTCACCGGAGCCTGAGGCCATGCGCGCAGGCGCCCGCATCGCGGCAGCCGCGGAAGTCCTCGACGACATCCTCAACAGACACCGGCCGGCGGCCTCGGCGCTCGCCGACTGGGGCAGGGCGCATCGCTTCGCCGGCTCGGGCGACCGCGCCGCCATCGGCACGCTGGTGTTCGACGCATTGCGCCGGCGCTCGTCCATCGCCGCGCGCATGGGCGCCGACACGCCGCGCGCCCTGGCGCTGGGGGCGGCACCGCGAGCCCTCGGGCTTTCTCCGGACGAGGTCGCGCTCGCCGTCGAGGGCTCGGAGCATTCGGTGGCCCCGATGACCGAGGACGAGAAGGCCGGACTGGCCCGCGAGTTGCCCGCTGGAACCCCGCTGCACGTTGCCGGCGACATCCCCGAATGGCTGATGCCCTCGTTCGAGCGCGCCTTCGGCGTCAACGCTGTGCAGGAGGGTGCCGCTCTCGCCGCCCGCGCGCCCGTCGATCTGCGCGTCAACACGCTGAAGGCGGCGCGGGACAAGGTCGTGAAGGCGCTCGACCGCTACGGCGCCGCGCCGACGCAGCTGGCGCCAGCCGGTGTGCGCGTGCCCGCGCCCGAGGGGGCCGCCAAAGCCCCGCACTTGGAGGCAGAGGCGCCGCACGGCAAGGGCTGGTTCGAGGTGCAGGACGAGGGCTCGCAGATCGCCGCCTTGCTCGCCGGCGCCGGCCCGCGCATGCAGGTGCTGGATTTGTGCGCCGGCGCCGGCGGCAAGACGCTGGCCCTGGCCGCGGCGATGCAGAACACCGGCCAAATCTACGCCTACGATGCCGACAAGAAGCAGCTCCGGCCCATCTTCGAGCGGCTGAAGCGCGCCGGGGTCCGCAACGTCCAGGTGATGGATGCCGGCGAGGAAGCAGCGTTGAAGGCGTTGGGCCCGCGTTTCGACCTCGTGCTGGTCGACGCGCCGTGCACCGGCTCGGGCACCTGGCGGCGCAAGCCCGACGCCAAATGGCGCGTGAAGCCGGGCAATCTTCCCGAGCGCCAGGCCGAGCAGGCGCGGGTGCTCGACCTTGGCGCCACCCTGACGAAGCCCGGAGGTACGCTCGCCTACGTCACGTGCTCGGTGCTGCCGGAGGAGAACCGCGACCAGGTCGATGCGTTCCTGGAGCGCCACGGCGATTTCGCCGTCGAGCCGTTTGCGCCGGTCTGGGCCGAGCGAATCGGCGGGGAGGCGCCGCGCTCGGCCGATGGGCGCGACGACACCCTGCAATTGACCCCGGCCCAGCACGCCACCGACGGCTTCTTCATCGCATTAATGCGCCGACATCAACCTTGATGGCGGCCGGCGATGCGACGGCGGAAAATTGCAAGTTGCCTCTTGCAAAGTCGCAATTCGCCAATAAGTTCGCGAACCATCGGGGCCACAGGGGCCTGTTATTTTGTTCGGCCGATTACCGGCTGACGGGGGCAGTTGAGCCTCGCGCCGCGTGCGGCCTTTTGAGGACAGACGTCCATCATGGCATCCGTTGCCAAGGCGAAGCGCCCAAGGCGCCCCACGCCACGTTCGTGCCTCGGTCCCGTTGCGGACCTCGAGGCGCACCTCCCCGCCGAGTGGTGGCGGAAGCTTTTCAATGCGCTCTACGTCAAGACCGACGGCGACGTCGTCGAGAATGTGGAGAACACGCGCCGCGACGTCGATTTCATTCTCGCCGCGGCGCCCGTCACCGCCCACAGCCAGATACTCGACTTGTGCTGCGGTCAGGGCCGGCATTGTCTCGATCTTGCACGCCGCGGCTTCAAGAACGTCACCGGCGTCGACCGCTCGCGTTATCTCGTGCGTCTCGCCAAGAAGCGGGCGCAGAGCGAGCGGCTGCAGGTCGTGTTCAAGGAAGGCGACGCGCGCAACCCGCGCTTGCCGGAGACCAGCTTCGACTGCGTCGCCATCATGGGCAATTCGTTCGGCTACTTCTCCAACAAGCAGGATGACGAGAAGGTGCTCGCCGCCGTCGGCAAGATCCTGCGTCCCTCCGGACAGCTCGTGCTTGACATCACCGATGGCGCCTATATGGCCGATCACTTCGAGCGCCGCTCGTGGGAGTGGATCGACGAGCATCACTTCGTCTGCCGCGAACGGTCGCTGTCGAGCGACCGCGACCGGCTGATCTCGCGCGAAGTCATCGTCCATGACGAGCTGGGCGTCATCGCCGATCAGTTTTATGCCGAGCGCCTCTATACGCGCGAGACCATCGGCAAGCTGATGGAGAAGACCGGGTTCCGCAACGTGCGCCATCACGGCAATGCCGAGGCGTTGTCGGATCGCGACCAGGATCTCGGCATGATGGCGCGGCGTATCCTTCTGTCCGCCGACGCCCCGCAGCTTCCTGTCCGCAAGCGCGGCAAGGTGCAGCAGATCGACGTGACCGTGGTCATGGGCGATCCGCGCCTGCCCGACGCCGTGAAGCGCGGCGGCGCCTTCAACGCCGAGGACCACGACACCATCCGCCGCCTGAAGGATGCGCTGTCGGAGCTGCCGGCCTACAGGTTCCGCTACCTCGACAACCACGCCACGCTCGACCGCGACTTGTCGGAGCTGCGCACCGATCTCGTATTCAACCTGTGCGATGAAGGCTTCAATAACGATCCGTTCAAGGAGCTGCACGTCCCGGCGATGCTCGAGGCGCTCGACCTGCCGTACACCGGTGCCGGTCCGCCGGCGCTCGCCGCCTGTTACGACAAAGGCCTCGTGCGCGCTGTGGCGCTGACGCTCGACGTTCCCGTGCCGCTGGAGACGCACGTGCGTCCCGGCGATCAGGGTGCCACGCTGCCGTCCGTCTTCCCGGCGCTGTTGAAGCCGAACTACGGCGACAGCTCGCAGGGCATCACCAAGGACGCCGTCGTGCGCAACGAGAAGGGGCTGCTAGACTACCTTGAGCGCTTGCGCGTCGCTTTTCCCAAGCGCCCGGTGCTGGTGCAGGAGTATCTGACGGGGGCCGAATACTCGCTCACCCTCGTCGGCAATCCCGACCAGGGTCTGCGCGCTCTGCCCATTCTCGAGGTCGATTTCTCCAAGCTCGATCCCAAGCTGCCGAAAATTCTCGGCTATGAATCGAAGTGGGAGCCCGACAGCGCCTACTGGACGCAGGTGACGTATCAGGAGGCGGAGCTGACGGAAGTGCAGCAGCAGCAGATGATCGAGCACTCGGCGCGCCTGTTCGAGCGGCTGGGTTGCCGCGATTACGCCCGCTTCGACTTCCGCGCCGACGCCCGGGGCGAGATCAAGCTGCTCGAGGTGAACCC
>CAZOOS010000101.1:2143-9539 GCA_964581475.1 uncultured Hyphomicrobium sp. | reverse complement strand
TACGAGCTGCCGCTCAACGAGGTGGTGTTCGATTTCTACGATCGCCTGAAGTCAATCAGTAAGGGCTATGCCTCGTTCGACTACCAGATCAAAGGCTACGAGCAGAACGAGCTCGTGAAACTTTCGGTCCTGGTCAATGAGGAGCCGGTCGATGCGCTGTCCATGATCGTGCATCGCGCCCGCGCGGAAAGCCGCGGGCGTTCTATGTGCGAGAAGCTCAAGGAACTCATTCGCCCGCACCTCTTCAAGATCCCGATTCAGGCAGCCATCGGCGGCAAGGTCATTGCGCGCGAAACCATCAGCGCGCTGCGCAAGGACGTGATCGCCAAGTGCTACGGCGGCGACATCACGAGAAAGCGCAAGCTGCTCGAGAAGCAGAAGAAGGGTAAGAAGAAGATGCGCCAGTTCGGCAGCGTCGACATTCCCCAGGAAGCCTTCATCGCCGCCCTGAAGATGGACGAGAACTAGGCCGATCGTACGCTGCGGCGGCGTGTCCAAGACGGTAGCGGAGCAGGAAAAAACCGCTCTCTGGCGCCTCTGAGCCACGCCATTGCCGCGCTCTCGCCTCCACTGCGCCATCTGCAATACGGAACATGCGCCCACCGTGTGACGCGCCCGCGCTCTGTTCGCGGCGCCTCCGCCTCGATCCGGCAGGGCAGCCGGAACCTATAAAGAAGGGAGACAATCGTGAAACGAACGAACACGACCATTGCCGCGCTCGTGTGCGCGAGCCTCGTGACGCCGATGTTGCCGGTCACTCAAGCCATGGCCGCGCCCGTGGGCAAGACGACCATCAGCAGGTCCACCGAGGGCGTGACGCTCGTCCGCCGTCGCGGCTGGGGTCCCGGAGCGCTCTTCGGCGGCATCATCGCCGGCGCTTTGATCGCCGCCGCCATCAGCGAAGGTCGTGCCGACGAGCGCGACATGCGCCGCTGCGATCGCGACTTCCGCGGCTTTGATCCACGTACCGGAACGTACATCGATCGCTACGGCGACGAGCGCATCTGCCCTTACCTGCGTTAGCAGATCGGCCACACGCAAGCACTTTGCTGAGGCGTCGGTTGTAGGACCGGCGCCTCATCGCTTTTGAGGACGTACGGCGCATCGCCGCAGGACGTTAACCTTGCCCCAATGTGACCACACCGCGTGGCACAGTGGCTCTCAACCCGGCACGGTCATCTTCACGTGATGACCACTGCGAAGCCGCTCGATGACAGGCGAGTTGGTTACCGGGGACTGCGCAGGCTTGTGAACTCGGCGGCTGGCTGTGTGCGGCCGTCGATGCAGACCGAGCTGCGAATGTGGAATGGGGCCGCGCCGCGAGAGGTCGCCCCGAAAATCTCTGACATACCCAGGAGTGATCATGATCAAGCGGCTCTCAACCGCAGCGATCGGCGTTGCGCTCGTTCTATCCTTCAATCCGGCTCAGGCCGCTCCGTACTACGGCTTCGACGGCCGTACCTACGGCGAACCCGCGAAGGCCCCGAACTGGGGGCGCCCTGAATCAAAGGGTCCTAAACTGGCAGACGCTAAGGGGGCACCACGCAAGTGCCTGACGCCCGCCGTGCGTGCGGTGCTCGACCAGATCGAGGCACGTTTCGGTCCGGTGCAGGTGATCTCGACCTGCCGTCCGGGCGCGCGCATCGCCGGCTCGGGGCGCATCTCGCGCCACGCCAGCGGCAACGCCGTCGACTTCGAGGCGGGCAAGCGCAAGGGCGCCATCATCGATTGGCTCGTTGCCAACCACAAGAAGGGTGGGACGATGACATACCCGAGCATGAGCCATATCCACGTCGACGTCGGGCAGCACTTCGTCTCGCTGGCGGGTGGACGCAAGTATGCGAGCCGTAGCAGCAGCAGCCGTCGCTATGCGGAAGGCTCCTCGCGCTACGACGGCGGATACTCGCGCGCTTCCTACGACGAAGGCTCGCGCTCCTACGGCCGGTCGCGCCGTTACGCTCGCGAGGTATCCTACGAGCCGGGCAGCTCGTATGGCGATCGCGGCACCGGCCGGTACACGGGCGGCTACGCCACGATCTACCGCTGAGCCGCGGCCGTCCTCGCGCGGCTCCATGCCTTGCGAGGGACATGCGTAACCCAGGTGTCAGGCCGCGTCGGCCTGGCACCTTTTTTGTCTCTCGGTCATGTGCCGTCGCCAGCCGCGGCATCGGGAGCAGCGGTCGCTTCGGCCGCCGTAAAATTGCCGCGATCTGGCAACGCCCGGCGCCGGCCAGGAACTGATATCCTCTCTTCGGGATGCGCCGACAAGTCTAGAGAATCACGGCTCTTTGCAGCCATAAAAGCCGCCGTTATCAGTGGCCTGAGCGCCCTCGCCGGGTGCCCATCGCTGCCTTGCCTTTCGCAATTGGTCGGTCCATATAGGGCCGATCGAACACGCCTTGGTTTACTCTACGGCGGTGCTTTGCGCCGACACTGGACGTCTCCATCGCGCGATTTGATGTCCTTCGTCATTCCGACGAAGGAGATTGCCTAATTGCTCTGGAGGCACTTGATGGCAAACGGCACTGTGAAGTGGTTCAACGGCCAGAAGGGTTACGGCTTCATCCAACCGGATGAAGGCGGCAACGACGTCTTCGTGCACATTTCGGCTGTTGAGCGCGCTGGTCTCTCGACACTTCGTGAGGGACAGAAGATCGCTTACGAGACCGAGACGGGCCGTAATGGTAAGGTCGCAGCAGTCAATCTGCGTCCGCTCTAAAGAACCGCGGAACATTCCGCTTTAGGGGAGCAGTCGCGTCTGCTCCCCTACCATTTGTAGCAACGGCGTTTCGCGAAGTTCAGCGCTCGCGGCGTCGGCTAGCAAGGACAGTGATGGCGAAAGAAGAGATGCTCGAGTTCGAGGGCGTGGTGGCGGAAGTGCTTCCCGATGCCCGCTGTCGTGTCAAGCTCGACAATGGACACGAGGTTGTCGCCTACACGTCCGGACGCATGAAGAAGAACCGCATTCGCATTCTCGCGGGCGACCGCGTCACCATCGAGATGACGCCGTACGATCTCACCAAGGGCCGCATCAACTTCCGCCACAAGGACGTACGCGCCGGTATGGGCTCACCGCCTCCGCAGCGACCGGGCGGTGCAGGAAACTTCCGGCGTCGTTGATCGGCGTCTATCGACTTGCTCGAATGGACGGGCGTCGCAATGCGTTGCGGCGCTCGAAGTATTTTTGCCTTCTCCCAATCAACGGCGCGCCACTGCGCGCTGCCTGCCAAATGTGTGTGCGGTTGTATAGCGGCTCCATGATTTGGCCGGGGCTGCGCCACGCGACTCAGCCATTAGTCGCGTCATGTCTGATTCGATCCCCCATTGGCTCTCCCGCCGCCCGGTGGCGTCTGCGCTGGCCGGCGTCCTTGCCCTCGGCTCCCTGTCCTTGATGCCCGGTAACGAGATCGCGGCGCGCGCGACAAGCGCCGGCGGCGAGCTTGCGGGCCTCGCGCGCGTGATTGACGGCGATACGATCGAGATCGGTGGCCGGCACGTTCGCCTCGAAGGCATTGACGCTCCCGAGGCTGGGCAGACGTGCGGCCGACGCCTCATCGGCTCATGGAAATGCGGCGCGGCTGCCGCCGACCGGCTCGCCAAGCTCGTCGCCAAGCGGCGTGTGAGCTGCGAGAGCCGCGGCACCGACAAGTACGACCGCATGCTCGGCATCTGCTTCGTCGATGGACGCGACATCAACGCGGAAATGGTGCGTGAGGGCCTCGCTTGGGCGTTCGTCAAGTATTCGCAAACCTACGTGAAGGAGGAAGCCGAGGCGCGGGTTGCGCGTGCCGGCATTTGGCAGGGCGAAGCCGAACCCGCGTGGGTCTATCGTGAGAAGCGCTGGGCCGGTGCCGAGCAGCTGGCGCCCAAGGGTTGCGCTATCAAGGGCAATGTCACCGAGCACGGCCAGATCTATCACATGCCGTGGAGCCCCTGGTACGGCAAGGTGAAGATCGAGGAAACGAAAGGCGAGCGCTGGTTCTGCAGCGAAGCCGAAGCCGTTGCAGCCGGCTGGCGCGCCGCGGCGCAGCAGTAGTCAATACACCCGAAGCCGCGAACGGTTACGCAACCTTATCACTTAACGGTTCCTGAAGGGCGCGGAGGCTAGTCTTCCGCGTTCGTCGTTTATGGGGTGCGCCGTGAACTCTGGTGGGCCGAGAGCGCTCGTGCAAATCATCGTCAAGCATCCGTGGTCGAGCTTGCGCGACTTCGCCGTCCTCAGCGCGATCATGCTGTTTGCCGTGCTGATGGCGCAGCAATACGATATCTTCGGCTTCATCGAATCTCTAGCCGATCCGCGCCGCGAGATTTCTCCCGCCGAGGCCGTGGCGTTGGGCGGTCTCGGTGCGCTGTGCGTCTGGATCTTCATTTCCCGGCGCTTCGCCGAACAGCGCAACGACGCCGTCAGCCCCGAGGTGCTGGCGAGTGAGATGCGCGAGCTGCGCGCGCTCGCCAACCAGGATCCGCTGACCAGCCTGCCGAACCGCCGCGTTTTGCTCGAGGCGTTGGACCTGGCAATGAAACTGCCGCCGATCGCCGGCTGCTCGCACGCCATCTTCTTGCTCGACCTCAACGACTTCAAATGCGTCAATGATCGCTATGGCCACGCGGTCGGCGACGAGGTGCTGCAGGCGGTGGTCGAGCGCTTTCGCCGGGTCGCCCGCCGCAATGACGTTTTCGCGCGCCTTGGCGGCGACGAGTTTGCCGTGCTCTCGCGCAACGTCAATGAGCGCACCGCGCGGACCATCGGCAACCGTTTCATTGGTGCACTGGGCGGCGGCGTCACTGCCGGCGGCGCCAAGCATGCGGTTGGCGTCGCCATTGGCGCCGCCCTTTATCCGCGCGATGGTCAGAGCGTCGAGAAAGTGCTGCGCGTGGCCGATGTCGCCATGTACCGGGCCAAGGCGCAGCCGGGCTCGTCGCTCGTCTTCTTCGATGCCGCTGACGACGAGGCGGGGTCGCTGCGAAAAGCGACGGGCTGAGACCGCGCAGCCGTATCAAACCGGCAGGATCACCGGTTTGCCTTGCGGGAAACGCCCGATCGCCTCGGGATCGATCTTCAGCGTCTGTGCCACCATGGCGCGGGGTGTGTGTGTCAGCCACTCCGTCAACGACACGTCGGCGAAGTACGCGCTGCGGAATACCTCAAGGTAGACGAGGTCGTCGAAGCCCGTATTGCGCAAATAGTGGCCCTGCTGGCGTTTGACGTAGCCGATGTCGCCGGCATTGAAATTCTGCGTAATGACATTGGGCCCCGTCTCGAAGATCGTCAGCTCGCCTTCGCCAGCGACGATATAGAGCCACTCGTCCGCGTTCGGGTGCCAGTGCATCTCGCGCATGCCGCCCGGATGGATGCGCACCAGTGCCGCGGCGATGGTCTTGGATATCTCGAAGTTGCGGCTGTCGGCGATGCGCACCTCGCCGCCGCGCGTCTTCTTGGCCGGCGCCAACTCTCCCAAAGCAAAGCTCGAGCGCAGCTTTGGCGCCCCGGACTCGCCCTGCGCCTCTTGCAGATCGGCCTCGAGCGGGGCCGGCAGCGTTCCCTGGAAGATATAGAGATCGTGCAGCGGTACCTTGCGAAAGGTCTCCGCGGGCAGACCGAAATTCAAGGCCAGAACGTCGGGGGGCGTATGCGCCATCCATTCGGTGAGCAACAGGGTGTTGAACTCCGACGCCTTGCCGTCGTCGAAGCACAAGATGATCTCGCAGCCGTCTTCGCCGACGCCTTGCAGGGAGTGCGGCAGCCCTGCGGGGAAGTACCAAAGTCCGTTCTCGTGCACGTCCTCGACATTGGCGCGGCCGAGCTGGTCGATGGTGGTGATGCGGCACACGCCCTTGGTGACGAACGCCCACTCGGCGGCCAAATGCCAGTGCATCTCGCGGATGCCGCCGCGCGCCAGGCGCATGTTCACGCCGGCGATGGTCTCAGAGATCTGAAAGTCGAACTGTGTCACCTGGCGCGCCCAGCCACCGTCCTGGATGCGCCGCGGCGCGTTGTTGAAAGAGGCCCAGAACAGCGGCAGCCCGCCGACATCCGTCGCCGGCGGTGACAGCGCGGCGGGGAACTGTCCGGAGATGGCCGGGTTGTTAGGGCCGATCACGGTGGAGCTGGAGGGATTGTTCAGCGTGTTGATGGCGCCCTGCGGCGGCTCATCGGGATTGCCGAACGTGGCGGCCTGCGCCGTTCCCGCAGCGGTCATCAATCCGCCAGCCGCCGTCGCCACCAGCACGTCGCGGCGCGATAGCTTTTCCATGTTGGCCCCCCAAAGTGCGTTGGTTGCGGAATGTCCGGCGAATTCGCGTGAACCTGTTAGGGCTCGCTGTTGAAGCTGATCGAGCCTTGGAAGAGCAGCGCTGCTTGCTCGACGGAGAAGCGCATCGGAACCAGGATGCCGTCACCACCGAAGTTGACCGTCCCGCTGTCGGTCCACATGTTCCAATAGCGGCCGCCGACGCCGATCTTGAGCTGGTCGGTGACGGCGTAGGCGAGAATGAGCTCCAATTGCGCGCCCGTGCCGTTCGCCCATTCCGGCGAGAGCAGCGCGCGCAGGACGTGATCGTCGACGCCGTTGATGCGCACATAGGGCAGGTAGGCGGCATCGGCGGTGAGCGTGAGGCCGGGAACGATTTGGATGTCGGCGGCGATGCCAAGGCGCAGTGCATGCCAAACATCGTCCTCTGCGATGGCGAACACCGATACCGGGATCGGTGTTCCGCAGTCGGAGTTCGGGTTGGCCAGCTGCACGCAACCGTATCCCCGCATGTACTGGTGGAACTGGCTGTAGCCAATAAATGGCATCACGCGAGCGAGCTGGTCGCGCCAGATATCGTAGCCCGCATCGATCACGCCGTAACGGATCTCGTCATCCACCTTCGACCAGGTGTTTGAATAGGGGATGAAGACGGGGAAAGGCGGTCCGCTGATTCCCCAATCTTCGTCGTTGAGCCTGCCGCCACCGTTGCCCGAGCCGATGAAGCCCTTGGCGACCAAACCGTTCGGCAGGTCGGCACGCGCGAACAGCTCGCCACCGTTGGTGTTCATGCCCGAGTAGGTGAGGCGTGAAGCGAGTGACGACAGCCCTTCGCCCTGTATGCCGAGATCCTTTTGGAAGCGGCCCCATCCGTAGACATAGCGGGCGCCGATCTCGAGCGTCGTGCCGGTGATCGGCCGCGGGGCCGGCGCGTCGGGACTTTCCACGCCCGAGCCACTGCTCAGCCGATAGTTGAGCCCCAACTTAACGAGGTGCGTATCCTGCGCAACGCTCGTCGCCGTTGGCCCCACGGCGACCACCGCGTTCGGATCGGCACTCGGGACGGGCTGGAAGAAACCTTGCGGCGCCGTTAGCCCGCTGCTCCCGAAATTGAGGTAGTCGTACTCGGCCTTCACCGACCACTG
>CAZOOS010000101.1:0-2043 GCA_964581475.1 uncultured Hyphomicrobium sp. | reverse complement strand
CGGCCGAGCTGCCAATTGTAGCCTGCTTGTCCGCCGGCAATGGGACCGGGCGCACGCACGGTGTCGCCGAAGAGCGATGGTCCGAATGGGTCGGCAACATCCGAGAGCTGCAGGCCACCGCCGAGGTGCGCGCCGATATAGAAGCCGCTCCAATTGTACTGAGCAACCGCCGCTGGATCTTGAGCGCGCGCGGCGAAGGCTGTCGTCGTCGCTATCAAGCAGGCGTGCACCGCTACTTTGCCGGCGCCTCGCATTTCCCCTCCGGAGAAGAATTCACGGTACCTAATGCCGCGATTCGCCGTGCCTACGAAGGTGTCGAGGCCAATCGGCCGGGGGGATAAATTCGACTGGGGAATAACGTTTGCTGATTAATTTGGTTTGGCTGGACCAGCGCGCACCCTAGCCTCGTGGTGCATTCGAAGCTCGAAGGCTGCAAATGTCGATTGCCGCGCTCGTCATCTGGTCCGTTCTCTCCATCAGCTTAGAGCTGGTGGGTCGGATGTGTATGCCCGCGCTGCGCCCGGTATCGACGCGCGCGCACTAGCTCAAGGCCTCTCTCCAACAGTTCGCAGCTTCACGGTCACTGCCACCGCCGGGGACTGACTTGTCCCCGGTGTTGCGGCGCCCGCTAGCATTCGAGCAGTGCCGAAGCGCTGCCAACAAGAAACGCAAAAAGGGATGACGCCTGGATGCACGCAGATCCAACGAAGGTGTCAACATGATCGAACTCGTTCTTCTCGCCTGCCTCATCGACACGCCCGACAGTTGCCGGGACGTGGGATTGGTGTACTCGGCGGAGAACCTCACGCCGATGCAGTGCTTGATGCAGGCGCCGCCGCAAATGGCGAAATGGGTTGGCGAGCATCCCGGCTGGAAGATCATGAAGTGGACCTGCCGGCGCGCCGGCCGCTACGCCAGGACGTGATGCTCTATAGCTGGCTCGGGACGCTACGCGGCGTGCGCGCGGCCGGGCAGGCGGGCGAGGTCGGCGAACAGCCGTTCCATCCGCGCATCCTGGTAGTCGGCAAATCCGGCATAGAGAGCGTTAGCTCCGCCGATTGCCGGCATTGCCAGCAATGTCTGCTTCAACCGATCGGCGATGCCGGCATCGAAGTCGGAGCGCACAATGAATGGCGGCGTCGGCAGATCGTCGATTCGCGCGAGAACCTTTGTACGCCGCGCGTTGTCTGGCGTCGCCAGCCACACATCCTCGAAGACCATGGTCGCATCGATGCTGCCGGCGACAACGGCGTCGATCTGTCCCTGCCACGCCTTGACGGGAACGGCATCGAAGAAGTCCTTGAGGCTGATGCCGTCGCGCGCCAGCAGGATCGACGGCGCGAAGTAGCTCGTGGTGCAATATGTGTTGATGTAGCCGAGCCGCTTGCCGCGCAGATCGTGCCAGCTCGTCGCCGGATTGGCGGCGGCAACAACGAGGACGCTGTTCTGTGCAGGACGATGCGTACGTGCCGTCAAGGCGCTGACAACGCCGCGGTATGGAGAACCGCGCAGGAAGTAGCAGCTGGACGAGGGTAGATACGAGAAGTCGAACAGACCCTGCCGCACCGCCATCGTCAGGGTGTCCAGATCGACATAGCTGGTCACTGCCGGATTGGTTGCTGTCGCGAAAGCTCCCCAACCGGCATCGTCGAACGGAAAGTCGAGGTTCGCGTCGAAGCCTCCCTCAATTCGTTTAGTGTGCGTAGCGGGCGCTTCGGGCATGGCACATCCTCGCGTGACCGTTCTTCTCTCCTTTCGCCAGCGTTAGTTCGGATGGGTGAACGGTTCGATGCACGCCGAAGGCGCGGTCGCGGGTTAGCCGGTGCGATGGTTTACGAAGTGAGTACGCTAGTCCGTAAGTTGTTACGATCCGCTGGGCATCGACCTGCCGGCGAAGTGCGTGCCGTCGCTGTCCTTGGCGCGCACCTCTAAGGCATCTGCGTCGGCGGCCTCGTAGTTAAAGCGCAGGTTCGGGTCTTCCGAGATGGAGATGCCGCCTTCCATCCTCAGCAGCAGCTCGCCGCCGCGCGTCACCTCCACCAA
>CAZOOS010000100.1:0-9626 GCA_964581475.1 uncultured Hyphomicrobium sp. | reverse complement strand
ACCCCTACCGCGTCTGGCTCAGCGAGATCATGCTGCAGCAGACGACGGTGAAGGCGGTCATCCCCTTTTATCTCCGCTTCCTCGCCCGCTGGCCGACCGTCAAGGCGCTGGCCACGGCGCCGCTCGACGACGTGCTCGCCGCCTGGGCGGGGCTCGGCTACTACAGCCGCGCGCGCAACCTGCACAAATGCGCGGTTGCCGTCGCTGCCGGCCACGGCGGCAAGTTCCCGGCGACCATCGCCGAGCTGCAGGAGCTGCCCGGCATTGGCCCGTACACGGCTGCCGCGATCGCCGCCATCGCCTTCGGCGAAGCCGCAACGCCTGTCGACGGCAACATCGAGCGCGTCGTCGCCCGCCTGTTCGCCGTGCGCCAACCGCTGCCCGCTGCCAAAACCGAATTGAAGCGCCTCGCTGCCACGCTGACCCCCGCGCGCCGCGCCGGCGACTTCGCCCAGGCGATGATGGATCTCGGCGCCGGCATCTGCACGCCGCGGCGTCCGTCGTGTCTCGTCTGCCCGGTGCAGCAGGACTGCGCCGCCGCGGCGCACGGCATTGCCGCCTCGCTGCCGTTGCGTCTGGAACGCGCCGAGCGCCCGCAGCGCGTCGGCTTCGCTTTCGTCGCGCTGCGCGAGGACGGCCACGTGCTGTTGCGCAAGCGCGCCGAGGCGGGCCTGCTCGGCGGCATGCTCGAGGTGCCGGGCACGGTGTGGGGCGACTTGCTGCCGCCGGCCAAGGAAGCGCTGCGCTCGGTGCCCGTGCGCGCCGACTGGTGGGCGGTGCCGGGCACGGTGGTGCATGTCTTCACGCACTTCCGCCTGGAGGTCGTCGTCTATCGCGCCCTGGTGCCCGCCGATGCGAGCCTGACGTTCTGGGCCGAGCCCGAGCGCTGCCAGTGGGTGGCGCGTCGCGACTTGGCCTCCGCCGCCGTGCCGAGCGTCATGCGCAAGGTCATTGCGCACGCCCTGCGCGAGAATTGACGGCCATCAAGCCGCGGCGTCGTGCACATGCCACGCCGCGCTGCCGCGGCGCAGGAAGGCGACGAGGTCGCCGATCGCCAACGGGCGTGCAACCACGTACCCCTGCACCCAGTCCACCATGCCGGTGGCGCGCAGCACGTGGAGCCGCGCCTGCGTCTCAACGCCTTCGACGACGATCGGCCGCCCCGACGTCTTGATCATCTCGACCACCTGCACGAGCATCCGCCCCATGACGCTGTCGGGCGGCGACATGGCAAACGATCGGTCGAGCTTCACGCCGTGCACGGCGAGCGTCGCCACGCGCTCGATGCTCGAATAGCCGGTGCCGAAATCGTCGATGTACGTTTTTACCCCCGCCGCCGCCAGCTCCCGGATGGTGGACTGCGCCTCATCGAAATCGATGTCGTGATCTTCGACCAGTTCGACCGCCAGCTTGAAGCGCTCCGCCTCGCCCAGGAACTTGGCGAAAATCGACCGCAGCCGCGCGCTGTCGAAATCGCAGGCGAAGACGTTGAAATTGATCTGTAGCGGCAGCTCGCGCGGCATCTGCTGGTTGAGCTCGGCGAAGGCACGATCGGCCACCATTTGCGTGAACGCCGCGGTGCGTCCGCTACGCGCGACGACGTCGATGAACTGATGCGGCGAGACGATGGTCCCGTCGACGTCGCGCCAGCGGGCAAGCACCTCGCATCCGACGATGGCGTCGGTACGCAGATCGACGATCGGCTGGTAGGCGACGACGATCGATTGCTCGCTGAGGCCGCGGTTGAAGCGCGCCTCGAACGACCAGTAGCGGTTCAGCCAGGCGACGACGTTGTTGGCGCACACCCACGCGAACAGGCCGGTCAGCACGGCGACCGACAATAGAATGAGATACCAGTCGCGCGCCCAGGCAAAGAGATCGGCCTCCGAGGCAACGCAGTAGGGACCCTTGGCATCGCAGGCCGTGGCGGTGACCGTCGCCGGATGGCTCAGCGGCCACGACTTCGACGCTCCGGCCAGCCGCTCGTAAAGGCCACGATCCCCGGCGATGTCCCAGACCTTGCCCTGCCGGCCGAGCGCAACGAGCTCCTTATGCAGCCATCGCGACGCGTCCTCGTAGCGTGTGTAGGGCGGGATGGCGACGGCGAACGCACCGAGCGCGGCGATGGTCCCGGTGGTGCCGGGGCGTCCGAGCGGTCCCAGATCGCGATCGATGCGCAGGCTCGGATCCTGCGACGTGTCGCCGATGATATCGGGTGCACCGAGTGGCACCGGAGTACCGAACGTCGGCTGGCTGGTGCTGCACAGGGCGGCGCCGGCGGGCGCATAGAGGAACTCGTTCAAGCCATCGGGGAGGAACGCCACCCGCTGCATCTGAGCCAGGAAGTCGCGTGAGCACGCGGGCGCCGTCGCGTCCCGCTGCAGCATCTGCAGCGCGTTGACGGCATCGCTGCGTATGGCGCTGATGCGGCCCAGCTCGGCGCGTTGGTCGCGACGGATATGGCTGCCGACCTGCCAGTGGATGAAACCGTAGCCGATGGCGAGGAGCACGGCGCAAAACACGCACCAAAGCGCGCCGCGGAGCAGTCGCTGGTGTCGACCAGCGATCAATGCATTTACGAGTGCGGACATGCGCGTTGCTGCGATCCACGGATGACCGGAGCACAGTGTCAGCGGGCGCTGAATATATCGTGTGGCGGCTGGATCAATTACCGTGCATTGGCCGCGCTTGGCGCTGCCGTTTGCATGCAATCTGATTGCATGGGCTGGGTCACAAACTTACGCCCCCCGTGCGGTCAGCACGGAGGGCGCTTCAAGCGACGATCCGACGAGCGCCGTAGCGCCCGGCTCTGAAGATTCTAATTTTGCGCAGTTTCGAGCTTCTAGCCGCCGTGCACCGTCAGGTGCACCTTCTGCAACCCCGAGAAGCCGAGGGCGCTGGCGGCGCCTCTGGATAGGTCGATGATGCGACCTTTGATGAACGGGCCGCGGTCGACGATGGTGACGACGACGGTGCGCCCGTTGCGCGGATTTTTGACGCTGACCCTGGTGCCGAAGGGAAGGGTGCGGTGGGCTGCAACCATGGCCTTGGAACTATAGGACCGGCCGCTGGCCGTCACCGACAGGTCCGAGTAGTGGGAGGCGGTTCCGCTCTGTGCCTGCGCGGCTGCGAAAGGCAGCACGGAGGCCCCGGCGAGGGCGATCGATCTGGCGATGAGGGTTTGCATGTCTTCTCCACCTCGTTGATTTCAAGGGTTCCTTTGCATGCTCAACTCGGCTGTGGAATATCTCGTTCAATCAAAGGCTTGCAATGGGCGGACATACGTAATTTGTTAACTACGCGCGCTCGCGCAGGCAGGTGAGTTTGCGGGGGTGTGCCGGTTCGCACGCAGCAATTTGCCGCCCCGCGTTAACCGCGAAATCCCGATTGCTGCGATGGTGGTGGAGGCAACGGAGGCGCCGGCCTGATGCTCAGCGCGGCTTGCGCCGCCGCGGCGCGCCGCCGTTTTCGTCGTTGGCCGGTAGCGCACGCGTCGATCGGCGCAGCGCTTCTTTCAGGCTCGTCGGACGGCCGTGCTTGTTGAGCAGGTCGCGAAAGGCCTCGTCGGCCAGCTCCTGCAGATCCTTCATCGAATCGCGGCCAAGCAGCTCGAGCGCCTGCAGCGTCGGTGCGTCGAACTCGATGAGCTTGCGCGGCGCGCTTTCCCGTAGCACGGCGCTACCGGACGGGCGCGCCGGCCGCGCCGGCTTCTTGCTGGGCGGCTTCTTCGCCATCGCCGCTTTCTCTGTACGCGGCCTCAGGCGCGCTTCTTCGTCCCGCTACGACGTGCGGCCGGCGCGCGCCGCGACGACGGACGCGCGGTCTTCGCTTTGCCGCCGCTGCCCTCGCCGATCGACTTCTTCAAAGCCGACATGAGATCGATGACCTTGGCGCCGCCCGGGGCCGCTTCCTCGTGCGGAGCCTTGATCTTGTGGCCCTTCAGCTTCTTCTGCACCAGCTCGCGCAGCGCCGTGGCGTAGTGATCCTCGAACTGGTCGGGCGTGAACTTGCCCGCCTTGCGCTCGATCAGCTCGATGGCGAGATCGACCATCTCCTTGTCGGGCTTGCCGGTCGGCACCTCGTCGAAGAACTGATCGGCCTCTTTCAGCTCGTCGGCGTAGCGCAGCATCTCCATCAGCAGCCCGTCGCCGAGCGCGGTGATGGCGACCAGCCACTCGCGACCGCCGATGGTGAGCTGGGCGAGGCCGGCCTTGCCGGTTTTCTTCAACGCCTCGCGGATGACGACGTAGCCTTCACCGGAGTGCTTGTCGGCGGGCGCGATGAAGTACGGGCGCTCGAAGTAGCGCGGGTCGATCTCGCTGGCGTCGACGAACTTGACGAGGTCGATGGTCTTCTTGCTCTCCAGCTTCACCGCCTCGATCTCATCCGGCTCCAGCGTCACGTAGGTGTCGCTGTCGACCTCATAGCCCTTGACGATGTCGGAGCTCTTCACCTCGCCGATGCCCTGCACCGTCTTGGTGTAGTTGATGCGGCGGCCGGAGGGTTTGTGGATCTGGCGGAAGGAGATTTCCGACTTCGACTCGACGGCGTTGTAGATCTCGACGGCGATCGAGACGAGGGAGAGGCGCAGGAAGCCCTTCCAGTAAGCACGCGCGGCCATTGTACGCTCCGCAACTCAAAGGGGGATGCAACCTCCACCTTAGGACGCCAATGATAACAAAAAAGTTCCTGCTCCAGTAGGAAAGCGCCGTGCACCCCTCGTTGCTGATCCGCGCCGCCTCCCCGGCCGACCAAGCCGCTATCTGGGCCATCCTGGAGCCGACCATCCGCGCCGGCGAACCCGGCTTGACGCTCTGCACCGTCATCCCGGCGCAGGCCGGGATCCAAGCAAGCTTCAGCAAGGCATTCTGGTGAAAGGAATGAGGAGCGGCGACTTCGAAACTCCGAGCCGGCTCAAGCCCCCACACTCACTGGATCCCGGCCTGCGCCGGGATGACGGATTGGGTGTCTCGGACCGTATGACGGACTTTCCGGCGCGCATTGGCCGGCCGCCGTGGCATTGCGGTCACCCTTAGTTAAGCGACCGTTGTTACCTTCCCAAATTGAGGCGGGCGCGGGGGGAGTTTGCTGTGTTCCGCAGTCCTCATCAGGATCAACGAGGAAGAAAATGCGGATCGCTATTGCCCTGGGATCGGCCGCCGTCGCGGTGGTGACCCTGTTTGCCGTTTCCCAGTCGCCTGCCCAGGCCGAGTTCTATCGCACGCCGGCCGGCGAGGTTAAGTACCGCTGGGTGAACCCGAACGCCAACAACACCCACCTGTTCTACTACCGCGGTTACGCCTACCCGTACCGCTCGGGGCTCGCCTACCGCGAGCGCACCGGCGAGCTGCTCCCCACCGACGTGCCGCACCGCGTGCGCGTAACGCGCTAAACGCTATTGCAGCGAAATGGGCTCAGCCGTTGGCGGCGCTGACGGCGACGGCGCCGTCTTGCCCATCGTCCACGTATAGCGACGGATCGAACGGCAGGCGTGGCTGCTTCTCGGCGATGATGCGCGCGCGCCGCTTCAACAGCGGCAGCACCCTGTGGGCCACCCAGATGACACGCCGCGTCGAGCCGGGGTCGATAAGGTGCGTCGTAGGCAGCTTCAGTCCACGCCACTTGAGAACGTAGCCGATCGGCAGCTCGATCTCGTCCTGCAGGGCAATCATCTCGGCATAGAGCTTGGCGGCCGGCGAGATGATGGCGCCGAAGCCGTTGCGCGGTTGCGCCCAGCCGATGATGTAGAGGTTCTTCACCGCATCCGGGAAGGCGCCGCCGTAGACCTGCACGACATCGTTCTCGATGCGCACGAGGCCCTTCGGCAGGAACGGGATCGAATTGTTGAAGCCCGTCGCGGCCACGACGAGGTCGTATTCGCCGGCGCTGCCGTCGGTGAAATGCACCTTGGTGCCGGCGAAACGGGCGATGTCCGGGCGCGGCTTGATACGACCTTGGCGCAGATAGTTGAGCAAATCCGTGCCGAATGCCGGATGCCGCTCGAACAGCTTGTGATTGGGCTTCGGCAGGCCGTACTGGCGATAGTCGCCGATGAAGACGCGCACCAGGGCGCGCAAGATGAGGCGCTGAGCGAACACCGGCAGCCCCCAGATGGGCAGGTCGGTGAGCGGCTTGCCGAAGGCGGTCTTCGGCAGGAACCAGTATCCCGTCCGTAGGCTGAGGTCGCACGCGGCGCCAACGCGCGCCGACTCGCAGGCGATATCGCAGCCGGAATTGCCGCCGCCGATGACCAGCACACGCTTGCCCTGCAGCTGCTTGGGATCCTTGTAGTCCTTGGAGTGGATCAGCGTGCCGGTGAAGCGGCCGCGATACTGCGGCAGGCGCTTGTCCCAGTGATGCCCGTTGCAGACGACGACGCCTTTGTAAGTGCGCTGCTCGCCGTTTTCGAACGTCACCCGCCAGCTCTCGTCGGCCAGCGGCACCGCACTCACCACTTGGCGGCGAACCTCGAGCGCGTCGGTGAGGCCGCGATCGCAGGCAAAGCTTTCCAGATAGCGAAGCATCTGCGCGCTGCTCGGAAAGTCGGGGTAGTGAGCCGGCATCGGGTAGTCGGTATAGCCGGTCGACGTCTTCGAGGAGACGATGTGCACGCCCTGGTACACGCCGTCGCGCCACAGGCCCCCGACGCCGTCGGCGGCATCCACCAGGTCGAAGGCTAGTCCCCGCTGCTTCAGTGCATCGGCCATGGCCAAGCCGACAGGCCCGGCGCCGATGACTAGCAAGCGATCGGTTCTCGACGCCGTACGACGCATCCCGCTTCCGTGGAACAGCTTAAGAATGGCTTTTGGCTTAGACCGAGAAAAGGCAGCCGTCCACTGCGGCTAGCCGCCTCGGCTGCCAACGCGGATGCAGGTCGGCGCGTTCGCAAGGGAGCGCAATTTGTCGCAATCTCGCGCGCAGTGCACTGATTATTCAGCGGCAATTGCCGTGAGCCCCAACTGCCGCTTCGCCTCCTCCCGCAGCAGGTCGATCGGCTTCAGTTTTCCGTCGGCCTCGAAGTGCCAGTATGTCCAGCCGTTGCACGCACTCTTGCCCTGGGCGATGGCGCCGAGGCGGTGGATGGAACCTTGGTTGCCGCCCCAGGTCAGCGAGCCGTCGGCCTTTACCTCGGCGCGTATGCGCTTGCGCGCGTCGAGCAGCGTGGCGCCCGGCTCGACCAGGCGCATCTCGACGATGGTGCCGAACGGCACGCGCGGCTCGGCACGCTTGGAACGTACCGTCTCCAGCGCCGACAACGGCAGTGGCTGCACGCGCGCGATGCGCTCCTCGGCGGCCTTGGCGTAGTCGGCGTCGCGCTCGATGCCGATGAAGCGCCGGCCGAGCTGCTTGGCCACCGCGCCCGTCGTGCCGGTGCCGAAAAACGGGTCGAGCACGATGTCGCCGGGCTTTGACGAAGCCAGCAGCACGCGCTGCAGCAGGGCTTCCGGCTTCTGCGTCGGATGCGCCTTGCGCCCGCCGTCGTCCTTCAGCCGCTCCGGTCCCGAGCAAATGGGGAACAGCCAATCGGAACGCATCTGCAAATCGTCGTTCGTGGTTTTGAGGCTCTCGTAGTTGAACGTTGCCCGCGCGCGCTGGTCGCGCGCCGCCCAGATCAGCGTCTCATGCGCATTGGTGAAGCGCTTGCCGCGGAAATTCGGCATCGGGTTCACCTTGCGCCAGATAACGTCATTCTGGATCCAGAAGCCGAGATCCTGCAGCGCCACGCCGAGACGGAAGATGTTGTGGTAGGAGCCGATGACCCAGATGGCGCCGTCCGGCTTCAGGACGCGGCGGGCTTGGCTCAGCCAGGCGTGCGAGAACGCATCGTAGGCGGCGAAGCTCGAAAACTTGTCCCAATCATCGTCGACGCCGTCGACGCGCGTGTTGTTGGGACGCATGAGGTCGTTGGCGAGCTGCAGATTGTAAGGCGGGTCGGCGAAGACCAGATCGACGCAATGGTCGGGCAGCTTTTGCAAAGCCGCGATGCAATCGTCGACGATGATGCGATTGGCCGAGGCGGCCACGGACGAACGACGCAGTACCATTGAACGCAACTCTCAGATCGGGGGAAAATACGCGCTTCGGCGAGCGTACAAGCCCGTCGAGCCGGTGGATTCTAGCTGTGCGGAGAGTCCGTTGGGAAGCGATTTATCGGTTGCCGATGCAGTCTCGAGTCCTGCCAATGGCTTGGCGCCACTGTGGAATCTACACCACCTCCGCGTCCACTTCCTCAGTGATCAGGCCGAGGGCGAGCTGCACGGCGCGGAACGAGCGGCGATGATGCACCGTCACGCCGAGGCGCTTGATGGCGTCGTGGTGCTCGGCGGTGCCGTAGCCCTTGTGCCGCTCGAAGCCGTAGCCCGGATGCTGGCCGGCAAGCTGCACCATCAGCCGGTCGCGCGTCACCTTGGCGATGATCGACGCGGCGGCGATCGACAGGCAGCGCGCGTCGCCCTTGACGAGGGTGCGCGAAGGACACTTGAGGTCGGGGGCGCGGTTGCCGTCGATGGCGACGAGCTTGGGCGTTTGCGGAAGCTGCGCCACCGCCTGCGCCATCGCCCACATGGTGGCGTGCAGGATGTTCAGCCGGTCGATGCGCTTCACGTCGGCAATGCCGACGCCGACGATCGCCGTCGCGCGGATACGCACGTAGAGGACTTCGCGCGTTTCCTCGTCGAGCACTTTCGAATCGTTGATGCCGTCGGGAATGCGATCGGGGTCGAGGATCACGGCCGCCGCCACCACAGGTCCGGCGAGCGGGCCGCGCCCGGCTTCATCGACGCCAGCGACGGGGCCGCCGTGCAATTGCAGCTCCGCTGCCTCCAGCTCAAAGGTCGGTCGCGGGCGCGATTCGGCAGCAGCATTCCCCATGACGGGGAAGGTTTGACCGCGGCGGCGGCGAAGTCAAAGCGCCGTCGCCAAACGGGCTGAGGAAAAACTCAGAAAAGCGGCATTTGTTGCCCGGCGAGCACGGGGCGCTGGAACAGGTCGGTGCGCAGGGGTTGCCGTTCCTCGTTGAAGCCGAGGCGTTTGATCGCCAGGCGAAAGCGCATGCCGATCTGCTCGGCGTAAGGTCCGCTGCCCCGCTGGCGCACGCCGAACTCGGAGCTGTAGTCGCGCCCGCCGTGCATGGATTGCAGAAGATGGATGACGCGATCCGCCCTCTCGGGGAACTCGGCGGCGAGCCATTCGCGGAACAGCACTTTGATCTCCAGCGGCAGGCGCAGCAGCACGTAGCCGGCGCCGCGCGCACCAGCCGCTTTGGCTGCGTCGAGGATGCGCTCGATCTCCGCGTCGGTCAGCCCGGGGATGATCGGCGCCACCATCACCGTCGTCGGAATGCCGGCTTCGGCGAGCTGGCGTACGGCGTCGAGGCGCTTAGCCGGCGTCGGTGCGCGTGGCTCCATCGTCCGCGCGATCTTGCCGTCGAGCGTGGTGATGGAGATGGCGGCGCGCGCCAGGCCTCGCTTTGCCATGCGCGACAGGATGTCGATGTCGCGGGTGATCAACGCCGACTTGGTGACGATGCCGACCGGGTGCGACGTGCGCTCCAGCACCTCGAGGATGGAGCGCATGATGCGCCGCTCGCGCTCGATCGGCTGGTAGGGATCGGTGTTGGTGCCGAT